>JAGWQI010000048.1 GCA_028870105.1 Patescibacteria group bacterium | reverse complement strand
TAATAAACTTTCGACCTTTTTTGTTTTCCTAGCTTAATTATACAATAATTCGCTTAAATTTGCCGAAAGTTATCAACATCGATAAAATATAGGGGTTATGAAAAAAAATAATTTCCACACAATCCTGGCTATTGAAACCAGTTGCGACGAAACCGCGACCAGCGTGCTGGCCGTCTCTTTTGGCCGTGACTTCCCAAAAACCACGACGCTGTCTTCCGTGGTCAAGTCCCAAATTAAGCTGCACAGCAAATTCGGCGGCGTGGTGCCGGAAGTCGCCGCCCGGGCGCACGTTAAAAATATTTTGCCCGTTACCGAGCAGGCGCTGGCCGAAGCCAAAATCAAGCTTGCTGATGTTGATTATGTTGCCGTCACCGCCGGCCCGGGACTAATTCCCTCTTTGCTCGTGGGCGTGGAATTCGCCAAAGCCCTGGCCTTTGCCTTAAACAAGCCGATCATTCCGGTTAACCATATGCTCGGACATTTGTACTCGCCGTTTGCCCGACTACCAGCTACCAGCTACCAGCTACCAGCTCACTTGTTTCCCATGGTCAGCCTAATTGTCAGCGGCGGGCACACAATTTTGGCTCTAATGACTGACTCGAAACATTACCGCGTGCTGGGAGAAACCGTGGACGATGCCGCCGGCGAAGCTTTTGACAAAGTTGCCAAACTGCTAAGGCTGCCCTACCCCGGCGGGCCGCAGGTTTCCAAATTAGCAGCCAAAGCCAAGCAGCCCGTAAATTTTCCCCGGCCAATGATCAATTCCAAAAATTACAATTTTTCTTTCTCCGGCCTAAAAACCGCAGTCCTTTATTATGTGCAAAATAACCCCGCAACAGCTAAAAGCTCCCAGCTAAAAGCTAATATCTGCGCCGGCTTTCAAAACGCGGCCGTGGATGTTTTGGTAACCAAAACTATGCGCGCGGCCAAAGAATTTAAAGCCAAATCCATTTCCCTGTCCGGCGGCGTGGCCGCCAACCAAAAGCTTCGCGAGGCCCTACAAGCTACCAGCTACAAACTACAAGCTAAATTCTTCGTTCCGCCCATGAACCTCTGCACGGACAACGCCGAAATGATCGGCCTGGCCGCGGCCCTTATGCTAAACCTGGGCATCAAACCAAAAAAACCCCAAACAATTAAAGCCGACCCAAACTTACAATTATGACCAAAGCACTGTTTAAATTTTTTACCGTTCTTTTGGCCGCACAAATGCTGCTGGCCGCGGTTGTCTTTTTAACCGCGCAAAGTCAAATTACCAAAGCCACTTTGGGCATGGGCCTGGGACTGGTACTAATTTGGGTCGGCTTGGGCGGCTGGCTGAGTTACAAATTTAAAAATTCCGTCAAACGCTTATTTTCCACCCTGCCCGGCTCGCCAGCCTGGAAATTTTTTTTGTTCAGTTTAACCCTGGCCATGCTGGAAGAGGCTATTGCCGTGCTAATGACCAACACCGCCCCGCTGTACGGCCTTGGTTTGGGCCAGGCCTACATTACGGCCTCAACCAACTATTGGGACACGATCTTCGGCCATAGCGTCATTTTATTCTTGCCGCAATTCGCCGTGTGGGCATTAATTTTAAAACGATACAATTTTAAACCACTGCAAGTTATGCTGCTGTTCGGCCTGACCGGAACATTAATGGAAGCCTCCCTTTCCGGTGGCTCCGGACTTCTGGAAGCCGGTATGTGGGTCTTTGTTTACGGCCTAATGATGTATTTGCCGGCCTACTGCCTGCCAAAAAACCCTCTAGCCAAACCGTTGCGCTGGTACCATTTTCCTTTGGCTGTAATTTTGCCGCTTTTATCCATCCCCTTAGCCGCCCCGCTGCTGATTTTATTGCGCGCCGTGCGGCCGTCTATCAACCACAGCCTCCTGAGACCGGCCGCCCTTGATACTTTCTACTTACTACTTTATAATACAGGCAAGCTTACGCCCCGGCTGTCACCGGGATGAACAGCGCCGGAAGAACCTGTAGTCGCCTGATTTATCAGGCCCTCCGCCCGGCTCGATAAATCGAGCAACTACACTACTAGACCCGGCCGGGACCGCCCGTAACAGCGGCAAATTAAGGAATATATATTTAAATATATATTTAATCAAGATGGTACCGCCCGCGAGGGCTCTTGAGCACTCCTCTTAGGAGTGTTTTATTGTATGAAAAACAGCCTTTACTTCATTCACGCAATAATCATCATTGCCTGTTGGGCATCGCCCTGGTATTTGCCTTGGTATATCATCCTCTGCGGAATTGCCGTTTACTATTTGCAAAACTATTTTTTAAAAGGATGCATTGTGAGCTGGTGGCAATTTGATAACCACGACGACACCATGTACTCTTGGCTGTTAACCAAACTTAAAATACCTTTTAACAAACAGCGGCTGAGATTTGTAACGGATCATATTTTCCCCTGGGTAATCCTTTTACTCGCATTAATTCTTCAATTTAAACTTTTATGGAACTAGACAAAGCCTACAACCACGAGACAGTCGAAGACCGAATCTACAAAATGTGGATGGATAGCGGCTACTTTAATCCCGACAAGTTGCCCGAGGCAGACAAGAGGGAGCCGTTTACCATTTCCCTGCCGCCGCCGAACGTCACCGGGGTGCTGCATATGGGCCACGCCTTTGAGGACACCATTCAAGACACGGTCATCCGCTACCAAAGAATGAAGGGCAAACGCGCCTTGTGGGTGCCGGGCACGGACCATGCGGCCATTGCCACCCAGGCCAAATTTGAAAAGGAGCACTACAAAAAACAGGGCAAATCCCGCCATGATTACTCCCGCCAGGACTTTTTTGAAATGATCCAGGAATTCGCCTTGGCCAACCAAAAGGGTATCCTCTCGCAGCTGCACAAACTCGGGCTGTCCCTTGATTGGAGCCGACTGGCTTTTACCTTGGACAAAGACCGCGAATTGGCCGTGCGCACCGCCTTTAAACAAATGTACGAAGCCGGACTAATTTACCGCGCCCACCGCGTGGTCAATTGGGACGTTAAAGGACAAACCACGGTCAGCGACGACGAAATTGAATACGAAGAAACCAAAACCAAGCTCTACACCTTCCGCTACAGCCAAGACTTCCCTATTCCCATCTCCACCACCAGGCCGGAAACCAAGGTCGGCGACACGGCCGTGGCCGTACACCCCGAAGACAGCCGCTACCAAAAATTTATTGGCCGGGAATTTGATTTGGAATTTTGCAATGTGCCGCTGCACATTAAAGTTATTGCCGACAAAGAAGTAGATCCGGCCTTTGGCACCGGAGCCTTGGGCGTGACCCCGGCCCACAGCATGATTGACTACGAAATCGCGCTGCGCCACAACCTACCGCTCAAACCCGTTATTAATGAGTTCGGCAAAATGACCGTGGGGGGCGCACTTTTGGAAGGCAAAAAAACCGCCGAAGCCAGGCTTGCGGTAGCCGGGTGGCTTAAAAACAATAACTTGCTGGAAAAAGAGGAAGACACGACACAAAACCTCTCCCGGGCCCAGCGCACCGGCGGGGTCATTGAACCTTTACCCAAGCTGCAATGGTTCATAAATGTAAATTCGAAATTCGAAATTCGAAATTCGAAACTAAAAAGCATTAAAGACGGCGAAAAAATTACCTTAAAAGACGTGATGAAACGCGTGGTGCAAAACGGCCAGATAAAGATTATGCCCGAACGTTTTGAAAAAATCTATTTCCACTGGATCGACAACTTGCGCGACTGGTGCATTTCTCGGCAAATAATTTACGGCCACCAGATCCCGGTGTGGTATAAAAACGCTGGTGAGGCAACAGGCAACAGGCAACAGGAGATCTACTGCGACACCAATCCCCCCAAGGGCGAAGGCTGGCAGCAAGACACCGACACCCTGGACACCTGGTTTTCCAGCGGCCTGTGGACCTTTTCCACCTTGGGTTGGCCCCCCTCCGCCAAGGCTTCGGAGGGCAAGCTCAACGATTTGCAAATATACCATCCCACCTCGGTCATGATGCCCGGGTATGAGATTTTATTTTTCTGGGTGGCGCGCATGATCTTAATGAGCGGCTTTTTGCTCGGCGACATTCCCTTCCGCCAAGTTTATTTGCACGGCATTGTCCGCGACAAACAGGGCCGCAAATTCAGCAAATCGCTAAACAACGGCATTGACCCCTTGGAAATGACCGGCAAATACGGCACCGATGCTTTGCGCTTTGCTCTGGTCTTTGGCGCCGCTCCAGGCAATGACGTAATTTTTGACGAGCAAAAGGTCAAAGGCATGAAGCACTTTGGCAACAAGCTTTGGAACATCTCCAGATTTGTTTTAACAAATCTGGAAAATTCGAAATTCGAAATTCGAAATTCGAAATTAGAGGCCAAAGGCATAACAGATGCCGACAAGGATATTTTGGCTAAACTGGGAGCGGCCATAACCAACGTCACTAAAAACTTGGACAACTTCCAGCTGCACGAAGCGGCGCAGGAAATTTACCAGTTCGTCTGGCGCGAGTTCGCCGACGTTTATCTTGAAGCCAGCAAAGAACAAATGAAGGACAAGGTTTTGGCTGAAAATACAAAAAAACTTCTGCTACATATCCTAATCAATTCGATTAAGCTCCTGCACCCGTTTATGCCGTTTATTACCGAGGAACTCTGGCAAAAACTGCACGAAGCCAAACTGCTGAGTAAAGATTCAATATTAATGGTCTCTGACTGGCCCAAAGAACATAAATAAGCACTATTTAAGGGCTCTCCGCCGGCTGGCGGGGAGCCTTTAAACTTATGGTCAAAGCCTAAATTTTAACAACAACACTAAATTCTGCTAACACTTGCCTAAGGAGCCGCGGCCGGAGCGCCTCCCCCGCCGCTACCGCCACCGCTACCGCCACCAGTGGTTGTGGTACCCCCGCCGCTGCCAAGACCGGTTGAATCGGTTGAGCCGCCCGTCCCGTCACCACCCGTACCCCCGCCGGAAACCAACGTACCCCCGCCGCTGCCAAGACCGGTTGATGGTGTGGCAGAAACCGCTGCAGCACCACCCGTACCCCCGCCGCTACCGACAAAAAAGATCCAGCAGCTGCCGTTATTGCCGCCGTTAACCACACTAGATACCAAATTTACCGCCGTAGAACTAGCCGTGCAACCAGCGTCGGTAAAGTTTACATTTACCAAACCCGGCTGCGACCCGCTAAAATTGGCCAACCACTGAGTGCCGACAGAGGTCGACTGCACACTTAAATTATTGCCGCTACCGCCAAATAAAGACAGTTGGCCAACAAAATTAAACACCGGCGCCCCGGCACTTTGAGCCTGGAACTGCAACGTAGCGCCCGAGGAAGTAGACGTCATGTTATAAAACGTGGTAGAGCCGGCAATTTGCGCAGCCGCGGCCGGCGCCAAAATCACAGTACCGTTGTTGTGGCTAAAGGTACCGTTGTTAGTAAAATTTCCAGCCAAAGTCAAGTTGGCCCTCGGCGCGCTAAAGCTGCCGTTATTAGTCAAACTGCCGCCAACGGTAACAGTCGGATTATTGGCGTTAAAATCTGTAGCGCCAGAAGACACGAGCAAGTTGCCGCCTACCCATAAAGGCCGGTTGGTCGCGGTCATGGTGACCGCATTACTGCCGTCGCCAACAGTCAGATTATTATTAATATTCTGCGCAGCCGTCACTTGCGCGGAAACAGTATAAAAAGTCGAGGTTGAATTCTGGTTATTGTACTCAGTTGAAATCCAGTCCGCGCTTCGGGAAGTATTTGAAACCCTCAGTTCATCAACAAGGCCGCCGTAGTAATTCGGACCGCCAACGGCATTACCGCCAACGGCCAAAGAGTTGTTGTCGTTATTAATTGCGGAGGATGCCGTGGAACTGGCTACAAAAACGCCATCGACATACAACGACACCGCCGAACCGTTATACGTACCCACGGCGTAGTGCCAAAGGCTATCGCTAACCGCCGCCGGGTCCTGGGCCGTTTGCCAAGTCGTACTGCTAACCTCAAACCGCAGCTGATCGCTGGAATTAAATACCAAATCGTACGCGCTATTGCTGTTGGTCGAGCCGTCGCCTTTGAACACTAGCGATTGATTTGTGCCCGTGGCGGTCTTTTTAAACCAGGCGGAAATGGTCAGCGCCGAAGTCGGATTTAAAGCGGCACTGTCGGGGTAAGTGATTTTTGTTGAACTAAAACTAGCCGCGCCATCAATCTGTCCGGCAGCCGCGGTGGCCAAATTTAAAGTCGCGGCCGCCGCGTTCTGGGTGGAATCGCTGCCGCTGAGCGTGGTCCCGTCCGGATAATGCGCGACTAACGCGTAACTACTATTCCAAACGGCGGTTTTATTGGACTGCGCCGCCGCCGAAGCATTACCGTAATACATATACAGCGTCGTGTCGGTCGACGTCGACAGGCTGGGCAACCGCACCCAGGCAATTAAATCACCGTTGGCCGAATTATATTTCTCGACCTCGTGGTCAAGCTTGGTCGTGCCATCGGCCGCGGTGAATACTATGTCATTGCCCGAACTTTGGGCGTGCGCCGCCAAATCACTGTCCGCGCCCGAATCAATTAAAAGAGGAAAATCCGTATAAACCTCGCCGGTTGAAGACGCCACCTTGTTATGATTTATGCTAATAACCTTGCGGTACGACCAATTGCCACCGCTGGCGTACCAATTGCCGCCGCCCAAACTGTAAACCGGGGTGCTGGTAGGCGCTAAACTTAAATTATAGTAACTTAACCCTGGCACTGTTGTGCTGGCGTTGCCGGTAAATTTCACCGTGTTGGACGTGGGCGTAAATGTCCCCAAGACGCACAGCGGCATGGCTTGATCGGAAGAACAATTATAACTTTGCCCGCTCCCTGACAAAATTAAAGTCTCGGTGCCGCCAGTATAAGTGCCGGCCACTGTGAGTTTGCTGGCCGAAACGTTCCCGCCGGGGGCAAAGGTCGTATTTGGAGCCACGCGCAAATTGGCTTTAGGAAAAGTGACGGTCAAACTCCCGCCGTTGCTAGTAAAGCCAATGTCCGTATCGCTGCAGGCGCTGCCGCTGTCAGCGTCACAGCTGCTTAAATCAGCATTGCTTACGCTAGCGCCGTTAAAACTATTTATGCGCACGTAATCTCTGTAAATTTTCAAATCGGAGCAACTCGGGTAATTAACACAGCCCGATCCGTACTTAAACACGGTCGACCCCTGGTCTCCTCCGTTAGTATTAAGCCATAAGGTAATGACGGTGCCGCTCGCTGGCTGAGTAAAAGCGGAAAAATAAAAACTCCCGTCCGCGGCCACGGTGGTCGTGGAATAATTAGTAGACGACGCCACTGCCAACGTCACGGTGTCGGCGGCTAACAACGGCGTGGCGCCGTCGCTTTTAAACACGTGGCCGGATAACGAAAATTGCTGTACTGGCGTATCGGACACGGCGACTCCCGGGGTAGAATAATTACCGCTGGCATCTTCGGCAAAAATTTTATAATAATAAGTCGTACCATTGCTTAACGGGCTATCGCTATAAGTCGTGGCACTGCCCGCGTAAACCACTAAAGCCGAACTAATATTATTACCGGCGCTATAGCTCGCGCCTTCGGTCGGCGCGCTGCTGATGGTCGAGGTGGCGCGTAAAATTACTATCTGCGAAAAATCGGTAGCAGTCGGGTTGGTCCAATTTAAGGTAATTTGACCGTCGGCTGGCGTGGTGGTGGCATTGCTTACGTCG
Organism: Patescibacteria group bacterium; assembly: GCA_028870105.1. Lineage (GTDB taxonomy): Bacteria > Patescibacteriota > Doudnabacteria > UBA920 > UBA920 > JAJYJE01. The sequence continues at coordinate 1,552 of JAGWQI010000048.1, read as the reverse complement.
GCGGGCGAGGCGTTGTCAATGGTCAATGTGGCACTGCCGCTGTCACTGCCAGCCGTAAGATTGCTGCCGGTAAAAGCGCTAACCGTGCCGGTAATCACGTACGTCCCGCCAGGCACCGCCGGCATGGCCGTAGCGCTTTGGGGGGTGAGTCGAACCTTGTAAGTTGTTGGCGACGTGCCCGCTGCCAAACTACAACCGGAAAAATTCACGGTGGTGCTGGCGGGATTAGTGACGGGAGTGCATTGGGCCACGTTGCTGCTATTGGTAATATCCAACTGGGCAATACCGGTGTTGTCAGAAAGCGTCACGGTCAGAGCGGTTATTGTGTCCGAGCCGGTACTGGTGGTTAGGGTAAAAGCATCCAAATCAGTAATCGCGGCGCCAGGCGCGAGAGTGGCGTTCCCCGGATTGGTACCGTCACCCAAAGTGGTAGTCGGTTGGGATTGGTAGCCAGGCGTGGCCAGCGATTCGTTCGCCCCACCGTTTTCGTAAATAGTAAACTTGGCCGTACTACTACCGGTGCTGTTGCTGGTAATATTCAAGATCACATCCTGATAAATTTTATCGCCAGTGGTAAAGTCAGTCAGCGCGCCAGCAGTGGCTGGCAAAGTATAAACCGTAGCCGTGGTGTTAATGGTTTTACCAGTGGACACCGCGTCGATGATGGTAGTGTAAGTGCCGTTGGAAGAATGGTAAACCGAGGCGCGCACGTGGATATCAGCCACCACAGACCCCGCGCTAACCTTAAGCTTGACTTTGGGCGTCCAATTACCAGCCACAATTTGTTGGCCTTCTAAGGTAGTCACATCCCATAGAAACCCAGTGCCGAGCTGGGATGGTTCGGATGCGCCGGCCGCCCAATTATTGGTCGTACCCTTAGACGGCAAAGTGTCCCAGCCGGTCGATTTGCCGACTTTGACGGTTATGGTACTGACTTCCGAAGCCGGGGCGGAGCTACTCAGCTGACTAGCGTTGGATAAAGTTGTGGCCGAAGTATTGGTTTGGTACGCCGTTAAAGCGGTCGCAGCCTGGGCTTGAGGCACGCCGAAAGAAAAAGGTAGAAATAAAACCGACAACACCAAAATCGCCATGGCCAGCTTTGCCGCCAAACCAAAAATTTTTTTTCTAATATTCACATTGGCCCTTAAAAGGCTCTGACTTTCCATATACCTCCGGTTTAATTACTCTTGTTATAATTATAACCTAAACCAAGAGGGCAAAAAACAAATTTAAACAAAAAGGTCGAAAATCTTAACAAGCTCCGAATTATAATTGTTTCACGACTCATTTTTCCTAACAATATCGCAAATCTACGAATCAGCCTAAGGAGAAGCCCCGCCGCCTCCCCCACCGCTACCGCCTCCAGTGGTTGTGGTTCCTCCACCGCTGCTTCCATCGGTCGAACCGGTCGTATTCCCGCCGCCTCCCCCACCGCTACCGCCTCCAGTCTGGACCGGGCCAACTCCGGGACTGCCGTCCGACGGAGCAACGTAACCGCTAAACACAACTGACCCGCCGCCTCCCCCACCTCCACCTTGACTGAACTTCCAAC
>JAGWQI010000047.1 GCA_028870105.1 Patescibacteria group bacterium | reverse complement strand
CGTAATCTGGGTGGAGGGGGTATTAAAGAAAGTATTCCAAGCCGTGGTAGAAGCGGTCAGAGGAACACTGTAGCCGGAAGCAGGCTGCAGGGCAAAGGTGTGGGTGTTGCTGGATGATGTAATGTTTAACTGCAGTCCCCCGCTGGTGGAAGTGGCAAAGGTTTGGTTTAAACTATTTAAGCCATTTAATGTCTGAATGCCGCCAATAATCCCCAAAGAGGAAGTAGCCACCCACTGGGTACCGCTGCCTGTGGTTTGCAGGATCATGCCATTAGTACCGGCAGCATTGCTGGCATCAAACAGGGCACCGGTCAGCTGCATGTTGCCGGCCACGCTCAAAACTTGGCTGGGGGTGGAGGTACCCAGCCCGACGTTGCCGGCGGCAGTGATTGCCAGCGCCACAGTGCCGGAAGCGGTCACGCGGAAAGGATTCAAAGTTGATCCGGCGGCAGTAGTCAAATCTAATAGCCGTCCGGTACCAATATTTCCGGCTGTATCAGCAAAGCTAAATAGATTTGACGCCCCGGTACTAGTCCCAAACGTAAACGAAGTCTTAAAATTGCCCATACTCAAATTCATGTTGGCATCCGGATTGGACAAGGACGACCAGGTCGTAGTACCATTGCCGCCGGAAGCCGTGCTCCACGTTAAGTTGCCAGCCCCGTCATTCCGCAAAAATTGATTGGAGCCGCCCTGCGCAGCCGGCCAAGAATAACTCACGCCGTTAATCTGCACCAAGTTGCCGGCGTTGTTAACTTGAAAGCCGGTGGAGGTACCGACGGTAAATAACGAAGGCACGGCGCTGGTGCCCACGCCAATGTTGCCGCCGTTTATAAACAAAACTGATTGCGGCGACAGGCTGGCCGTAGCCGCCGGATAGTAAGCAAAGGCGTTGGGCGTGCCGGTGGCCACGTTGCCGCTGCCGCCACCCGACCCGGCCGCCCACGACAAAGTTCCGTTGCCGTCATTGGAAAGCACTTGTCCGGCAAGGCCTTGGCCGGCGGGCCAGGTGTAAGCCACGCCGTTTAATGTAACACCGGAACTAACCAATAAATTAGTTGCATTTAACTGCTTGATCGTAGCAGTGTCTATCACCGCGCTGGCGGCGGAAAACTGATTAGTGCTGAACCCCGTAGCGCCGCTAAAATTATTCGCCGGGCTGGGTTGGTAATAACTAAACGGATTATAACTAGCCCCTCCGGCGTGGACCACAACCGCCGACTGGCCGCCCGCGTCGCCTTTGTCGCCCTTATCTCCTTTGTCTCCCTTTTGGCCCTTAAAGAAATTGTTTATGTACGGCTGGCTTAGACTATCCAAAATCATCTCCCTAATATACTGCTCGCTGTACACCACCGGCTGACTAGTTTGAAGCTTACTGCTAGCGCTTAAAACTTTTCCGTTCTGGTCACTAACCGTAGAGCTCGCCGTGCCAAAACTTAAAGACGCTGCGCCCGCCGTAGCCGCCTGATTCACAACCGATAAACCCGTCTTAAGTGGCCGCGTCGGATTTGACCACCACGGTTCACGCCAAGCAAAAAACCCAAGCGCTAATACCGCTAACGTTGTAATCGCCAGCGCCACATTCTTTTTTTCCGGAAATGCAAACTTGAGTTTCCGCTTTAAAACTAATACAGCCCCTTCTTCTAGCCCAGTCTGTAAATCAGGACTGAACAGATCACCCAATTCTGCGGCCTCAAATGACGGAGCTTGAGGCGCTATTGTTTCAATCTTTTTTTCAACGAACTCGGGCGGTGACGTATGAGGCGCGGCGGGCGAGGTATGCTGCATCAGCACGCGAACCTCTTCCATCGCCGCTGGATTAGGTTGAATGCCCCCCAACGGCAACAACGCCGGCTTACTCGCTAGCTTGCGTTGCTGCTCCAGCTGCCGGTTCGCTTCCGCCACGCTCACTGTTTCATCAACCTCCAACAAACCCTGGTAAGCCCTAAGTGCTTCTTGGGTGGTGGTCCAGTTTCTCCCAATTTTCTCCCCGGCAAGCTTTCCAGTACGGCACAAAAAGCGCAGGTAGTCCTGATGGAGCCCGGAAATAGCCGCGGCTTCAGCCAAAGAAAGGCGTGTTGAGTTTTTGTTAGTTTTTATTTCAGACACGATTTATAGCTTGCTTATTTTATATATACCTTGCACCGCCAGAACCAGCGTAAATTCCTTAAATAGGTTAGACCTGCTTATCAAAGCGCATATGTTAAGTTTTGGCTCAGCTCCGCTATCGGATGTCTATTTAAATTATACCTCCGATAATGTAATAATTCATCGTATTTACAAGGTTTTTCTTATACTTTCGCTATTCAAATGGTTTCATATTTTTGAATGAAAATGGGAAAAATTATTATTCAGAAATGTTACTGATTTATCATGTTGAGCTGCTTGCTTTTCCTTTATATTTTGGACAACCACTAAATATAAAAAGATTAATTTGACATTCCCTGTTTCTGTTAGCGCGGTAAATTCTAAATTTTATCTATATCAGATCGGTAATCCTCCAGAATTTTATAATTTCAATATGAGTTAACTAACCAAAAACTTTCGCAATGCCGTTGACTGCTCCCCTTAAACGCATTCCCGTAAGCCTCAAGGCTATACCTGATTGCTAAGACTAAAATAAAATCTGTTCCACGTATTCAAATCAACGTGAAACAGAAAATCAAATATCTTACGTATCACTTATCCACCTAGAAAACAAAAAAATTTATTTAATTACAACACAAATTTTCTCCTACACAAAATTTTTAACCTCGCGTTACTTAAAATCTAGCAGCCGGCAACTTGTGTCCGGAGTCACCCGAGACTTAATAAAAATAGCACCGTGCCCAAAAGTAACTAACAAAAACCCCGAGCTGGCCAAAAGGCCAGCCCGGGATCCAAAAAAATTTTAATTCAATCCTGTTATGGGTCAGTGTCCGGTATTAGACCTTCCTTTATTAGCTCCGAACGCCGGCTAATAATTTTTGCATCCTCCCCGTAAAATGTACATAGCCGTCCGCAACCACGACATTTGACTTCAACCTCGCTGTCAGCGCCGCTCAAAATCCCTTTGCACAAAAGTTTATTGCAAAAACAACAGCGATACTCAAGTAAAATTTTAGCTTGTGCCGCAACCTGCGAACTTGGTCGTTTAATTATTGATTGGCGCGCCATAACAATGAGGCATTAATTCCCTAGCAAGTAATTAAAAGTTGTATTTTTTTCTGTAAGCTTCCACTCCCCGCTTGAGCACTTCCATAGCCGCAGCTAAATCTTTTGAGTTGAGCACGTAGGCTACACGAATTTCGTTCCTCCCCCTGTTCGGCGTAATGTAAAAATCTTGCATCGGCGTGACCATGACTGTTTGGCCCTTGTAGTTAAACTCGCTAATCATAAACCTGACAAATTTTTCCGTGTCTTTAAATGGCAATTGCAGCGCTTGGTAAATCGCTCCCTTGGCCGGCTTAAATTTGACGCCGGGAATTTTGCTCAGACCCGCGGCAATTGTGTCGCGTCTTTTTCTGTACTCTTTAACAATCTTGCTAACGTACGGTCGGCTATTATTTAATACCGGGACTAAGCCCAACTGCTCCAGTGTGGGGGTCGACAAACGTGCCTGAGCAAATTTTAAAATTGTCTGCATAACTTCCTCGTTGAAACTCGCCACGCAACCGGTACGCGCCCCTGGCATGGTAAAACGCTTGCTGGCGCTGTCGCAAACAATCACATGCTGGCGCGCCGCCTTGTTGGCTAAAAGGCTGGCTGGTTTTTTACCGTCAAATCGAATCTCGCGGTAAGTTTCGTCGGCAATAATAAACAAATTATGTTTCTTGGCAACCTTCACCACGGCATTAAGCTCAGCCTCACTCCAAAGTTTACCAGTCGGGTTATCGGGATTGATTACCACCACCGCCTTAGTCCTCTTAGTAATCTTCTTTTCGATTTCCGCCGCGGAGGGCACGGCAAAATTCTTGTCAAAAGGCAAGAGGATCGGCACGAGTTTTATATTAGTCATTACCGAAAATGACTTATAGCTGCTGTACAGAGGCTCAAATACCAACAACTCGTCACCCGGATCACAGACCGCCTGCATGGCGAGCAGGATCGCTTCCGCGCAGCCGACAGTTGGCACAATGCCGGACATCGGCAAACTTACGCCAAATTGCTTAAAATACTTTTGCCAAGCCGCTGTGTGAGCCGGAATACCAGGAGACGGCGTATAGCCCAGGGTTTTCCCGGCATAATGGCGAATGACCTTAAAAAATTCTTGCGGCGGCTGCAAATCCGGATCTCCGACATTAATCTTATAAACTTTGATTCCTTTCTTCTCCGTAGCCTGCATAAACGGCAAAAATTTCCGAATGGGGGAAGCAATCACATCCCGGCCGCGTTTAGATACAACAAGTTTAGCCATAAACAAAAATCTCCTTTTGATAATGCTTAAAAGTATGATAGTATCATACTTTTACTTTTTTACAGTATACCCTAGCACCAATTTTTTTTCAACCTGCCAAACAAACCTGCCTTCAGCTAGGGATCAGGCCTAAAAAATTACTTGATCAGTACAGCGATAAACATAGCGGTAAAATTGATGGCTGAAACTACGCACCAAGTACAAAACGCCCGCAACACGAAAGCTTGAATAAACAAAAAGTACATAGAAAAGGCAAAACCAAAAACAACCACGGCCTTAACGAGCCACGGCGCGACCAACCCCCCAACTGCCAAGTAAGTTAAAACTAAAATTGCCACATACATCAAAAAACCCAAATACGCGTTCGGGATGCCAAAGGTCCTGCTGAACTTGCTGTACTGCACCTTTTGGCACCACTCCTTGGGAAAAAACCAACAAGCCACATCTGTTTTTGTAATGGCGTGGTAAGATAAATAAATCGTATCGATTAGCCCAATAAAACTAAAAAGGTAAAACACCGCGGCTAAACTCTGGCTCATAACGCTCCTTTTGTTGGCGATTGGCAGTCGCCAGTAAATTAATTTTTATTTGATGAAGTTAAATTTTGACGGCGCTTAACCAAACCAGCCACAACCGGCAGGACCAGCGTTAATATATAGTACAAATAGACATCCGCTTTGTAATAACCGTCGCCAGGCTTCAGTAGCTTAACCAAAAATACGTAATCCAGCCCCATAGCCAGCAAGGCCCAGCTTAGGCCCAAAGCCAAATAGTAGCTCAAACTAGCGGCGGCAATTTTCTTAAACAGCACCCATAAGGTCACAGCCGTACCAATCGGCATAATAACCCAGCCGAGCGCCGCCTGGGGCACCACAAAGAACAGCACAAAACCTAGCGCGTAGCCAATCAACCACAGCGCTATCCCCCACCCGACAAACTCCTGAAAATATTTTCTGTTCATAACCAAAAACTAAACTTTCAAAAATTCCAACAATTTGTAAGCCAAAATTGCGGGCCAAACCAAAGCCTTCAACACGCCTAAAACCCCCAGCCAGAAACCCGGCGCGTGCTGGAGGAAATAAATTACAGACCCAATAACTCCCAGGCCATATACGCAGCCAGCCGCACCCGCGGCTCCCCGCGGCTTACAGCCAACCTTGGCCGCGGCGCTAACTTGATCATCCATAAAACTCCCTTCGTCAAGCGGCTCCGGGCCATCGCTTAATACTCTATCTATATTATAACTCAAATATCGGCGACTACATAACCGCGCAATTGTCGGCGCAAACCCTTATAATCAAACAAGGACCGTCCCACCAAAGCCCAAAATTTCCGCGAATGATTCAGCTCTTGCAAATGGCACAATTCGTGCACCACTAAATAATCCAGCAAGCGCTCCGGCAAATAAATTACCCGGTAATTAAAATTTAAATGCCCGCGCCGGCTGCAGCTGCCCCAACGCGAGCGCTGGTTGCGGATACTAACCCGGCTATAAGCAAAACCATAATAGGAGTTCCATTGCAGCAACTTGGACTGTATGAGCCCCAAAGCCTGTGCTTTATGTTTTAGATACTCCCGCCGGCCGCCGCCAATGACCGGACGATTTTTAAACCGCTGGAAGTATTTAAGGCTGCGCAAAATCCATAAAATTTTCTCCTTCACAAAATTTTCAGCCAAGTTTTCGCCGGCCCCCGCCGGTATGGTCACCACTACCGTACTATCACAGCCGACAGTTAGCCGCAGACGCCGGGCACGCCGGCTAACCCTAACCCGGTATGGTACAATTTGATTTTGAACAACGATTTGTTTTTGCATGCAATTAATTTACGGCTGCCGTACGCCGGTTTAATTTACCTGCCGGCCGGCTCTTAAGTCCAATTCTTGTTTCGCCTTTTGCCGAATTTCAAAAAACGTTGCGTAAAAACTCATGTAGTCGTACTTATTAAATTTTTTTGTTTGAACCGCTCCGTAAAATTCTTTGTCCAAGGCTGTCCGCACAGGGACCGCGGTGTCCGTTAACGGTTTGCTGTAAGAGCTTTTACTTTTAGCCAAGGCGTGCAGCTCCGCATCGCTGGCCAAAGCCGCCAGCTGCAAAACCTCTTCAGACAGCTGACTTATATCTTCCGCCATAGCCACCGCACTCAAGGCCCTGTAGACGCTACCGAGCTGCTCACTCCGGTCTTTGTCTACCGGGTGATTGGTTAAATATTCACCGGCTTGCTGCCGCAACTGACCCAATAAAATCAAATTTTTGCGATAGAGTTCGGGCGAAAAGCGACCAGGGGCCTGACCAAAACCTTCAGCCGGAGCCTCGTCGGTAAATTTCCGGCCGCGATTGGCCAAGGCCAGAGCCAGGCCTTGCAGTTCCGACTGCTCGGCACGGGCTATTGCCGCAAGGTCCTCAAACGGCATATCCGCAGTAATCATGCCGCCGCTGGCCTGAATATGTGACCATAAACTGTGCGCGGTTTCCGAAAAATTTCTAGCTTTTGCGTCTTTACTGTCAAGACTGTCACCCAGCCCCCAAGACGGCCCGGGCTGCTCGCCAAATATAGACATGAACGGTTCATTAATTTTCAAGCTCCAAAAGTATTTTATCGTTTTTTTACCAATTGTAAAACCCCCGGCTTTGGCTGGGGGTTTTACAATTTGCCTATTCGGCTACAGTCTCTTCAGATACGGCGTCTTTCTGTTTGACCTCGAGGTTGTCTTTGGCAACCTGGTCGCTAAAGCCGGTTCCGGCCGGGATCAATTTGCCAATAATCACGTTCTCTTTTAAGCCGCGCAAATAATCGGTCTTGCCGGTTACGGCCGCCTCAATCAACACGCGGGTGGTTTCCTGGAAGCTCGCCGCGGCCAAAAAGCTTTCGGTATTCAAGGAAACTTTGGTAATGCCCATGAGCAACTGTTCGGCTGTAGCCGGGCGCTTGCCGGCTTTTTGCAATTCTTCGTTGATGTAGTTAAACTTGGCTTTTTCCACGATCTCGCCCGAAACAAACTCGCTGTCGTCGGCGTCAAGCACGCGCATCTTGGAAAACATCTGCCGCACAATGACCTCAATATGCTTATCGTGGATGTTTTGGCCTTGGCTAACATAAATGTCCTGAACCTCTTTGACAATATAACGCTGGGCAGCTTCCAAGCCGCGCAACTGCATAATTTGTCCGGGGTTAAGATTGCCTTCGGTCAACTGCTGGCCCTTAGTCACCAAATCGCCGTCTTTCACCTGCAGCGAATAAGAAGCCGGCACCACGTATTCCTTCACGTCATCGCTCTCATGTACCACGGTTAACTTTTCTTTTTCCACTTTGACGTGACCGGAAGCCTTGGCCTTGATGCTCTGGCCGTCTTTATCGATGAACAATGTTTCGCCAACAGTCACCTTGCTGCCGTCCTTAATGGCCGAATGCGCGCCGCTTAAATCATAAACGTCCTTGGTTACGTCCGCACCCTGCACGCGTACCATATACTCCTTATTCCCCTGCTTGCTGATGCTAACTTGGCCGTCTATCTCGCTCACATACGCTTGCCCTTTGGGCTCGCGCGCTTCAAATAATTCTTCCACGCGCGGCAACCCTTGGGTAATATCTTTCACCGAGGCCGAGCCGCCGGTATGAAAAGTCCGCATGGTCAGCTGCGTGCCCGGTTCACCAATGGCCTGAGCGGCCACAATGCCAACGGCCGCGCCCGGCTTAACCATATCGTTAAAGCCCAAGTCGTAACCGTAGCACAACCGACAGACGCCGCGCGGCAGTTTACACTTCAGGACACTGCGGCACTTAACCTCAGTTAAACCCGCCTCGCTAATGGCTTTCGCCTGCTGATCATCAATGCCATGGTTCTTTTCCACAATAACTGTACCTGTCTGATCTTTCACATCCTCGGCAGTCACGCGGCCAAACAAGCGGCGGTCAAACGGTTTGTTCATACGCTGGCTGTCGGCCAGGGTAATCACGTCGTAATCTGCCGTGCCGCAGTCCTCGGCGTTAATCACAATATCCTGCGCCACGTCCACCAAGCGCCGGGTCAAGTAACCGGCATCGGCCGTTCTCAAGGCGGTATCGGACATCCCTTTCCGGCTGCCGTGCGTGGAAATAAAGTACTCCAATACAGCCAGCCCTTCCTTAAAGCTGCCCTTAACGGGCAACTCAATCACGTCGCCGGCCGGGTTGACCACCAAGCCTTTCATGCCGGACATTTGCGTGATCTGCGAGAACGAACCTCTGGCGCCGGAGGAGACAAAATAATTCACGCTGCCGTGCTCGGTAACGGTATGGGTCACGCTCTTGGCGATCTTTTCCGAAACATCGGCCCAAATTTCCACCACACGGTTTTTACGCTCTTCCTCGGTCAACAGCCCCTCGCGGTATTGCTGGTAAGTGGCTTCCACTTCGGCGTCGGCCAACTTGAACGTTTCATGCTTGGTATCAGGCACCAGCAGATCGTCCATGCCCCAGGACAGCCCTGACTGCTTCATGTAGTAAAAGCCGGTGCGTTTGATCTCATCAATGAGTTCAGCGGTCCGCTCATTGCCTAAAGACCGGTGCGCCTCGCGCACCAAAGCCTGCAACTTCTTCTTGTCAAAATTCTCGTTGCGAAAACCGAGTTCCTTAGGCACAACTTTGTTAAAGATCAGCCGACCCACGGAGGTCTCGGTCAACTCGCCGTTCTCAAGGCGGACTTTAACCTTGGCCTGCACGTGGACGTGCTTGTTGTTGTAAGCCAAAATCGCTTCCTGAGGATTAGCAAAAATCTTACCTTCACCCTTCAAGCCGGGACGAATCTTAGTGATGTAATAGCAACCCACAACCACATCCTTGTCCGGCGTCATTACCGGATCACCGGAGGCGGGTTTCAGCAAGTTGTGCGCGCTGACCATAATCTCGCGCGCTTCCTTTTGCGCCGGTTCGGTTAGCGGCACGTGCACGGCCATCTGGTCGCCGTCAAAATCCGCGTTAAAAGCCGCACAGACCATGGGATGGAGTTGAATGGCCTTACCCTCAATCAATACCGGCTGGAAAGCCTGGAAACCCAAACGGTGCAAAGTCGGCGCGCGGTTTAAGAGCACGTAGTGATCCTTCGTAACCTCTTCCAAAATATCGTAAACTTCGGTCCGGCCCTGCTCAATTAAGCGGTTAGCGCTGCGGACGTTGTGGGCGTACTCGCGGCCGATTAACTTGCTAATCACGAACGGCTTAAATAA
>JAGWQI010000046.1 GCA_028870105.1 Patescibacteria group bacterium | reverse complement strand
CCGTCGCTGACAGTCCCATCAGACACGTCGGCAATCGCACTGCCACCGTCACAACCGGAATCTTTTAAGAAAACATACTTAATACTCGACTGGGCAATATTAAAATGCACAAGCCAATGCACGCCGGCAGTCGCGGATCTAATATTAATTAGGCTGCCCGGACTGCCACTGGCCGTAAACGTGCCAGCCACAGTATATACCGGGCTGCTGGCGTAAGTCCCCTGAAAATCCAATTCCTTGGCCGCGGACGTGATGGTTAAATTATAAAACGACATGCTGGAAGAAGCAGCAATGGTCGAGGTGGCAGTGGGAGTAAACAGCACGGTGCCGCTATTGGCCGTAAAGGTGCCATTGTTAGTAAAGTTTCCGGTTATGGTAGTGGTCGCTGAGCCGGCAGCGGAATAAGTATCGCCGCTGCCAATAACCATATTGCCAGACACGGTTACGGCCGTGTTGTTAGTATAGGCATCCAGCTTTGCATTACCCAAACCGCCCAACGTCAAATTATTCGAAACAGCGACCGTACTGCTGCCGGCAATACTATAAAACACAGCCATGCGAATATGGTCAACATAACCGATCCCGCTGAGCGAATTGTTAATGGCCGCCAAAGCGAAACCAGTAGTAGAACTATTTATATCGCTTGGCGTCCAAACGCTGCCCCAGGTATCCGTACTTGAACCATAACTCACATAAGCAGTTGGCGGAGTGGTTGTCGACCATACTAACGGCGAGCTCCTGTCGGTCGTGCCAATCACGCCAGACTGCACCATCCGGGCTGCAAAATCGTTAACACGCCACTTGACACTATCCGCATACTTCAGCACTTCCACCACAATGCCGTTAACCGTGGCGCTGCTTGGAATATTAAAACCAAAATTGGTAGCTTTGAGGTAATTTGTATTGGCGGAAGATAACAGGGTCGTAGAGGCATATACCCCATCCGCCGCCAAAATATTCCCGGAACTGTCCCAAGCAGTCCCGGCAAGAGTATTATCCACTCCCGCGCTGCCAGGGGAAGTAGACGCGGTAGACATTTGCACCGGTGACCCGGTCGCAGAAAACTGATACACCGGCGTGCCGGAAGCTGGGGAAAAATCCAAATTATAATAATTTAAGTCCGGAACCGTGGTGGTACCGGTGGTGGCCGCAAAACTGATCTTGGAAGTGGAAGCCGTAAAGCTGCCGCCGCTAACGCATAGCGGCATCACGGTCCCGACAGCGCCCGTACAAGTAGCACCGGTGCCAGCGCCGGTTAAAGTGGTGGTGCCACTGCCGGCATTGTACGTACCGTTAAGTTCCAAGGCACTGGCCGTAACGTTACCAATGGGCGCGTAGGCCTTGCCGCTGGCAACCCTAAGCTTGTAACCGGCGGTCACAGTCAAATCATTGCCGGAAACCGTATACATTTGATCAGCCGAGCCGACATTGCTATTAGCTGTAGCCAAATTAGCCGTAGTAACAGTAGCATTGTCGTCGCTCATAAGACGCACAGTGCTGCCGTAAATTTTTAAGTTAGTTAACGAGCTGCTGGAAGCCCGGTCAATGACCATGCCTTTAGTGGCATCGCCGGAAATGTAGGCGGTAATTATGTCACCGGTGGTCCAGCTGCCCGCCGGTGTTGCCGTCCAGTTGCCGCTGGTATCGGTGGTGACTGTGGTAGTGGACGTACCGTTAATAAGCACTTTAATGGTCTTGGTGTTAACGCCGGTGCCACCCGTGTCATCGGTGTAAGCCACGCCCGAGATAGTGGTAGAAATGCTTGAAGCCGACATGTTGGCGCTGCCGCTGGCGGAATAGTTTAAATAGTTATCGTACGTAAAAATTTTATAATAATAGGTGACGCCGCCAGAAACCGTACTGTCGGCATAAGGGCTGGAGGAGGCAATGGCCACCACCGTAGCCGCGCCAATGGTATTGCCCGCGCTGTACAGCGTGCCTTCGGTCGGCGTGGCTGTAACCGTCGAAGTGCTCCGCAAAATTATAACGGAGTTAAAATCGGTGTCCGCCGGATTAGTCCACGAAAGTGTAATGTTACCACTATTGCCCGTAGCCGAAGGACTGGTAACCTCAGCCGGGGATTGGTTGTCTATGGTCACAGTCGCGCTGCCGGTATCGGTACCCGTGTCAGTGTTAGTGCCAATCAGGGCCGTGACCGTGCCTGTTATAGTATAAGTGCCGCCTGGAGGCGCCGGCATACTTGTAGCGCTAAGCGGAGTAATCCGAATTTTAAAAGTCGTCGGCGACGTAGTGACCGCCAAACTGCAGCCGGTAAAATTGGCCGTAGTACTACTAGGATTAGCCACGGCCGTACACTGCGCTACATTGCTAGTATTGGTCACGTCGACTTGGCTAATGCCGCTGGAAGTGGACAAGGTTACGGTCATGGCCGTAATTGTATCTGTTCCGGTATTGGTCGCCAAAGTAAAGGCGTCTAAATCGGTTATGGAACCGCCTGGGGCGATGGTGACATTGCCGGGGTTAGTGCCGTCGGCCAGCGTGGTGGTAGGCTGGGCTTGATAACCCGGCGTAACCAACGACTCATTTGCTCCATTATTTTGGTAAACGTTGATCACCGCATTTGCTTTGCCGGTGCTGTTAGTCGTGATGTTTAAAATCACATCTTCGTAAAGCTTGTCGCCGGTGCTAAAGTTAGTCAAGGCGCCGGATGTAGCCGGCAAAGTGTAAACCGTAGCCGTGGTATTAATGGTCTGCCCTGTGGAGGAAGCATCGAGGATGGTGCTGTAGGTGCCCCCGCTATGATACACGGAAACCCGCGCGTGAATATCCGCCACAATCGATCCAAATGAAACGCTCAGCTTGACTTTAGGCGTCCAATTACCCGACAATATTTGCTGACCTTCCAGGGTAGTAACATCCCAAATAAAGCCCACGCCGTTCTGCGCCGGTTCCGAGGCAGCGGCCGGCCAGCTGGCTGTTGAACCCTGGGAGCTTAATATGCCCCAACCTGAGGCAGTGCCAACCTTAACAGTCACATTTGTCTCTGAAGCCGGGGACGAATTAGTCAATTGCCGGCCCGAAGTTAGCAACGTGTCGTTAGTGTTCGTAAAATACATGGTTAAAGCAGTGGCTGCCTGTGCCGGCTTGACCGGCCAATACAGCGCGTTTGTTACTAACGCAAAAATCATCAGCCACAAAAACGGCTGACGGATAGCCGCAAAGCGATTATCCTTTAGATAATTCATGGGTACGGGGCTATTTATTTGTGTTTTTGTTTCTCGAAGAGCTACCTTCTACTACATATATTATAGCATAAATTATTTTTTTTGTCCAACAAAAATTTATCCCTCTATTTATTTATATATAGAGAGCTTAACCACTGCCCCCGATGCGAATGACTGCGCCTACTACGGTAGGGCTAAACTAGTGGTTGTGGCCACGCCAAGAGTTGGACCGGCCTGGCTGACCGTTGTGGTGGTGGAAGTATTGGTACTAGTCGCGGGCGTGGAAGTCCCGGCCACAGTACCACTGTTGGTAGTACTCGTGGCAGTGACGGCTGTGTTGGTTGTGGTTGTGGAAGTGCTAGTAGATGGCGCGGATGAAGTCGCCACCGGGCTGCCATTGACGCTCAAACTGCTCATGGGCACTAATACCCAATTACCGCTGCTATCCATAACGTGAGTCATTGTGCTACTTTGACTGCTGACCTGCAGTTGCGGCTGGCCGTTGGTGGTATAGCCGTCCTCCTTACCCACCACTAAGTAATGAACAATGGCCGAAGTCGTGCTGCCATTAAGCCCAAAAGTTTGAATGGTAAAACCTAAGTAGTTTTGATTGGTGTCGGTCGCCCACGAAATTACTTGGGCGAACACCGGGAAATCGGCCTCGGGCGTTAGTTGCACCACCGGCTTGCCCGTGCCAAGCGGGTAACTAAAGGTAATTTGCGCCTGGCCACTTTGGTCAGTAGCCACACTGCCGGCAAAGGTGTCATTTTTAATGGTAATCACCCCGGCCACGGCCGCGTCGCCGCGAGCGTTAATGGTAAAGACCGTGGTTGTTCCGTTATTCACAGTTAACACAGTAGAGGTCGCAATCGTGGTGGAGGCTAGCAGACTCAAAGATCCGTCGTTGGCAATCAATAAACGATCTTGGCCGTTTTGCTGCAATTGCAGCAAATTACCGGTCCCCTGCTGGTTAATGAGCATGGCTACATCGGTCGAGGAAGCAGAAGCGATTACGCTAAAGGTGGCGCTGGCCAGCTGGCCGTCGCTTGCCCCTAAGACAAAAGTGTTATTGATATTTTCAAAACCAGGATGAATGAAAATCATAACCTCGCCGCTGGCGTTAGTCGTGGTGCTGGTAAAGCCTTCCAAGGCCTGCCCCACAACGTAGCCGCTGCGCGTGGCCTTCATGGCGTAGCCGGGGAACTGGGCGCTCGAGGTTAAGAAGTCGCCAGGCTCGACGTTGCCATTTTCATTAGTCACCTTAACCGGGACGCGGCCGGTTAAAGCCACGGCCGGGGAGGTGGAAGCCTCCGGCGTATTTATATAAGTGGTGGATTCGCCGCCGAGCATGGTCTGGCCGTTATGGATACCTAAGATTAGGCCCGGGGCGGTAGATACTACGCCCAAGAGATGTTGATCGTAAGACGTAGCTGCCCGCTTCACCAGCGGGGTGGAAGTTGGGGCGGTAGTAGAAGCTACGGTGTCCAAAATTAAGACGTCACCCGCCGCCACCGGCTCGGAGGCATTGTAAATTTCGGCCACGTCCATGTTACAGGAAGTGCCGCCATTGGTATTGAACGATCCGGAAGTCAAACATTGACCATTAAACCCGCCGGCAGCCGTAACTTTGCCGGCTTGATTAACCGTAAACTTAGAGCTGCCCGCCACCTTTAAATTAATAAAGTTGCCGCTGGCAAAGCTGCCGCCGCTGTTGCCCAAGTCCATAACGAACGCATCGCCGGTGTAGGCCGAGGATTCCTGATAGACCGAAACCAAAGTGGCCGAAGTAGAGGTGTTACTGTAAACGCGCAAGGCATTGCCGTTGGTCGGATGGTCGAGTTCGGCGTAAATGCCGGCGGGCTGAGCCACGCCGCCGGCCAAACCGTCGGTAATGCCTTGCACACCGAAGGTGTGGCCAAAGCTGACAATGCCGGCATTCACGCCTTTAGTGTTGGAACCTGAGTAGGCTTGGACTTCCAAACCGCGGACTGTGTTGGTGGCGCTGTTGTTGTCGGTCATGCGAATAAGCATACCGTCATAAGTACCGGTGGCAGTGCTGCCGACCCAATTTAAGAATCGAGAGCCAAACTCGTAGCCGCTGTTGGTGGCTAAGTTTAAGGTCGAGGAAGCTAAAATAGTACCTACCGCATTACCGCCGCTGCTGGTAATAGCATTTTCTATAGAGAGTTTGGCAATGGGCGAAGAAGTACCAATCCCAACATTCCCGTTGGCCAAAACCGTAAGCAGCGAAGTGCCGCTGGAAGAAGACACATTGAAAGGATTAACACCAGAAGAGCCTTGGACATTGAAAGTGTAAGAGGAAGAGGTGGCGTTAACGCCGGCCAAGGAACTGTTAGTTAACAGCGCCGCGCTGCCGGCAAAGCTACCATTGTTGTTGTACTGGACCTGGCCGCTGCTGCCGCCAGGGGTACCGCCGCTGACAATACCCAAAGAAGAAGTGGCCACCCAAGTGGCAACGCCGTTAGCGTCACTCTGCAGGAGCTTGCCCTGGCCGGGACCGCCGCCGGTGATTTGTACGGTTCCGACCACGGTCAAAGTTTGCCCAGGGGTGGTAGTGCCGATGCCAACATTACCGCCAAACTGGTTAAGGGCCAAATAACCAACAGCACTGCCGCCAGAATTCAAAGCCTGGAAAGCGCTATAAGTATTGCCGGTGGCGGCGCCCGTGCTAAAGAAGAAGGCACTGCCGGTGTTGACTCCGTTGTAGTCGCTATTCTTAAACAAAATCTGGGAAGTTTGCGAGCTGTTAGCTTGGATATCCAGAGGTTGGGCCGGGTTAGCCACGCCAATACCAATATTGCCGGTCGGCGAGATGGTAAACAAAGTCGCGCCGGTGGAAGATGTGATAGTCAACGGCGGAGCAGTCGGGGCGGTAGAGGTTCCCTGAATAGCCAGTTGCGCGCCCGGGGTGGTTGAGCCAATGCCCACGTTGCCGGCCGATGTCACGACCATTTTGTCGTTGCCGTCGGTCTGGAACCGCGCAATGTAATTGGTGGTGCCCACACCGACCGAAGTTTCGGTCGGATTGACCAGCAAGGCGGCGTAGGTGCCGGTGGAATTGGTATTAACATTTATTACCGGCTGCACGGCCAAAGCAGTCATGGGGTTTAAGGCATTATATTGGTAGGAAGCCCCGGTGCCAAAATTCGGCGCCACATTTATGCCGATTAAGCGAAAATTGCCGGTGGAAGTCGAGTTGGTATTGGCGCCAAAGGTATTGGCAAATTGCCAAATACCATAGGTGCCGGAGCTCAGGCTGTCATAATGCACGTTGCCGCCGGTCAGCCACAAATAATTTGGCGAGTTGTTATAGACCGTACCGCTATTTTGGAACAAATTTCCCGGGCCGTTCGTCCAATTTATATAGCCGTTGGCATAGGTGGTGCCGCTGACTTGAAAAGAATTGGCAACCGCCAAGACGCCGCTGCTGCTCAAAGACATCTCCGAGGTGGCGCCGTTAAAGGCCTGCATCAAGTTGCCGCTAGTGCCTTGCACCGTCATAACCGCCGGCGGCGTACTCGTCCCAACTCCCAAATTTCCATTTTGAGTCACGGTTACCAGTGAGGTCCCGGTGGAGGAAGAAATGTTAAAGGGATTCACGCCAGAGCTGCCCTGGATGTTGAAAGAGTAGGAGGAAGAGGTGGCATTCACACCAGCCAAAGTGCCGTTGGTCAAAAGGGCTGCGCTGCCGGCAAAGCTACCGTTGCTGTTATACTGGACCTGGCCAGATAAACCGCCCGGGGAAGCGCTGCCGCCGGTTATGCCCAAGGTAGAAGTAGCGACCCAGGAGCCGACTCCGTTAGCATCGGACAGTAAAACTTTGCCCTGGGCCGGGCTACCGCCGGTTATTTGAATAGTGCCGGCTACGGTCAAAGTTTGCCCTGGGGTGCTGGTGCCAATGCCGACGTTGCCGCTGACAAAATAGCTATTACCATTAGAATTTAACCTGATAGTCTCATTATTATTATTATAGAAAGACGCATAACCCTGATTTCCCCCGGCGCTGGACAATAAAATTGAAGGATTACCATCGCTCTGATTTTGAATCTGCAAAGTGCCGTTCCCGTTTTGCGATTTAATTACTAACGCATACCCGGGGTTATTTGTCCCAATTCCAACATTGCCGTTACCCAAAACTGTCAGCAATACCGAGTCAGACGAAGAAGCCACAATTAACGGCACGGCATTGGCAATGGAAGTCACGGCCAAGGTTGCCGCCGGCGTGGTCGTATTGGTAGCCAAGCCCAAAGCCGAGGACACGCGGCCGGCCACGCCCAAGTTGCCGGAAGTATCAATTTGCTGAACCCAGGCGTTGCCCGCGTTGGCCACCCCAAACAAAGTCCCGGTAATCCCGGCCGTGCTCGCGCCCGAATTGGCGTTAAACAGCGGCACGCCGGCTTGGCCCAAATAGCCGCCAAAGGTGAAGTTGCCGGACACCGCGGTGTTGCCAAGCAGGTAGTTACCGCCGGTGCTGTTGCCGGTCAGCTGGGTGACATTATTAACCGGATTAATGGCCGCGGAAGAGTAGGTGCCATTAAACATGTTGGAAGACAATGTGTCGTAGTTGGAGAACCCACCATTGTCAATGTTAATCCCGTACTTGTAAGCGTTGGCTGTGGGGCTGTCGAAGGTGTTGGAACTGACGGTATTGTTGTAGCTATTGCGCAACCGAATGGCGGCGTAAGTGGAAGAGGCGCGATTATTGCCGCCGTAAAAGACGTTGCCGGTAATGTTGTTGCTAATTGAACCATAAGCGCTGCCGTTATAGCCATCGATGTAAATGTCTTCCGCGTAGCCGCTACCAAACTGGTTAGCGGTAATGATTAAGTAGCTGCTGGTCACGCCCCCGACCGTGCTGGTGGCGTAAATACCGGAACCCGTATTCTGGGCAATATCGCTATGGTCAATGCGGGCCGCGCCGCCGTTAAGCAAATAAATACCGCTGCCGCCATTATGCTCAAATTCGGATTGGCTGACAAAGGCATCGGTCGCGTCCTGCACGCGCATACCGTCGCTGCCGTTGTTGTAAACAATAGTGCTGGTCAGGCGCGGTATGGCGGCATCGTTAGCCGAACTGGTGCTGGATTTGGCGTAAATACCATAGCGCTTGGCATCATGCACATACACGTTAGTCAAGGCTACCGCCCGGGCGGCGGCAATATAAATGCCATCCTGGCCGGAAGCGTTATTGCTCTGATTGCCGTCTACTTCCACATTTTGCAAGTACCCGTTGTTGGTGTTTATTTCGACCAAATAAGAAAGGTTGACGGAATTGGCTTCTTTAATAATTGTCACGTTGTTGCCAACGTTCCAAGCGCTGTTGTCGCCGCTGCCGACAATGTTGCCGCCAATTATCGGCTTGCTCAAAGTGTAAGTTCCGCCCTGGGTAAAGCGCAAGACCTGATTGGAAGGAATAGTGGTGGTGCTCGTCCAGGAAGTACCGCAAGACTGGTCAACCCAAATTTCACCGGCGCTGGAGCCCAAGTCGGCCGAAGCGGCGTTGATTTTGGCCGAACAATCCGCGCCGGCAAAGCTGGAAGCAATGCGAATGCTGCCCGCGTTTCCCGACAGCTGGCCGGAAGAGCTAGCCATGACCAAACCATTACCCAAACCGGTAATCTGGGCGTTGCCTGCCACGGTCAAAGTTTTGCCAGGGGTGGTGGTGCCAATACCGACGTTGCCACTGTCAATAATCCGCATGGCCTCTGTTCCGCCATTGTTACCAAGTAAAAAGTTAATATAGTCAGAAGTGCCCGCGCCGCTGGTAGATTGCAAAGTTAAGTAAGAATTTGCGTTATTAGCGCCCACAATCTTTAAATTGGCACCTGAATTAGAACTATTATTATATATGCTTGTGTTTGTCGCACCTGTAAACGTTATCTGCGGGCCAGCAACGGTAATATTGCTGCCCACATAAACACTTCCGTCCGTCCTAATTGTCCCCGCTCCACTTCGGTACAAATTCGCCGTACTGTCGCCAAAGTTAATGCCGCCGGCAGCGGTGGTACTGGAAGCAAATGATAAGGCAGCAACAGGCGTGCTTGTCCCAATCCCCACGTTGCCGGTCTTGGCCACCCGGAAAATCGAACTGCCGGAGGTCGAGGCAATATCAAACGGATCCGCTCCCCCGCTGCCTTGTAGTTCCAAGGTCGAAAGCTGGGTAGATGTGGTGGTGGTGCCAATGGCAATGCGGGTAGCAGTGCCGCCGCCGTACAAATGCCAAGCTGGCACCGTGCTACCGTAACCGATCATCAAGGAGGAATCTGCGGTATTTACCAACGGGCTGCTGGAATTCAAGCCCGCGCCAATCACGCCTATGTAATTGGAATTGCCCGAACCAGTGCTGGTTTTTAAATAAGTACCAATCGCAATAACCTGGCCTCCCGAACTGACGGCC
>JAGWQI010000045.1 GCA_028870105.1 Patescibacteria group bacterium | reverse complement strand
GCCTCGACCTCGCCGCGGCGGCGGCAACTGATGCGGCACTTGGGCTTGCCGTTTGCGGCGGTGGCGAGCAATTACCGCGAAGTCCATCATAAGCATTTATCGCCGGCGGAATTGGTCCGGTTTTTAGCCGAGGGTAAGGCACGGGCGGCGGCTGGGCGCTATCGCGACGCCATAATTATTGGCGCCGATACGGTAATCGTGCATGGCGGCAAAATTTACGGCAAGCCAAAAAACCGGCTTGATGCCAAACGGATGCTTAAATCACTCAGCGGCAAAACGCACAGAGTGGTTACCGGCGTAGTTTTAATAGATACCAAAAGCAACAAAATTTTAAAAAGCGTTGTCATTACAAAAGTGACGCTGTTTGAGTTAAACAGCCGGGGCGTAAAAAATTATTTGGACGACGCGCATTATTTAGACAAAGCCGCGGCTTACGCCGCGCAAGAGCAGGGCGCTGGCCTGATTAAAAAAATCCAAGGCGACTTTACTAACGTGGTCGGCTTGCCTCTGGAGCGGTTAAAAATAATGCTGAAAAAATTTAAAGTCCGGATTTAAGGCTCATTTGAAACAAAAGTTCAGTTTTTCCGTCTTTATTTAAAGTATGACAGAAATTTTGCAAGCCAAAAATTTGGTTAAACAGTTTGGCAGTTTTACCGCTGTCGATAATATCTCCTTTGTTTTAAAGGAAGGGGAGATTTTGGGTTTGCTTGGGCCGAACGGCGCGGGTAAAACCACGACTATTCAAATGTTACTGGGGGTGCTGACTCCGACCGCGGGCGAGGTGTTTTATTTTGGCAAAAATTTAAAACAGCGGCGCGAACAGATTCTGGAACAGGTGAACTTTTCCTCGACTTACACTAATTTGCCGTGGGATTTAACGGTGTGGGAAAATCTGCACTTTGCCTCCTACTTGTACCAGATTGCCGACCGCAAAAAGCGCATCGGCGAATTGCTGGAAATTTTCAAGATTGCTGACTTGCGCAAGAATAAATTAAATTCTTTGTCGTCGGGCCAAATTACCCGCGTAAATTTAGCCAAAGCTTTTTTAAATTCCCCCAAAGTCCTGTTGCTTGACGAGCCTACCGCGAGCCTGGACCCCGACGTGGCCGGCTATATTCGTGAGTTTATTTTAAGGGAACGCAAAAAGTTCCAGGTTTCGATTGTGTTTAGCTCTCACAATATGGCCGAGGTCGAAGAGTTATGCGACCGGGTTATTTTTATCAATCACGGCCGGGTGGTGGCTAACAATACGCCCGAGGGCCTGGCCAAAACCATTGAGGTTTGCCATGTGGAATTGCGTCCGGCCGACCCAAATTTGCTGCTGCGCCACTGCGCGAGCAAAGGTTTGCCGGCCAGGCGTCAGGGCAAGTATTGCGTCGTGGACGTTAAAGAGAGTAAACTCGCGGAGTTTTTGCGGGAATTGGGCTCAAGCGAAATAGTTTACGAGGAAATCAGCATTGATAAGCCCACACTGGAAGATTTTTTTATTCAAAATTCACTGACAAAATAAATGAAACTGCACCGGATTTACGGGGTTTGGCTCCGTTACATGTATTTGTTCAAACACAGCATGGACCGCCAGAGCGACGCGTTTTATTGGCCGACGGTCGATTTGGTTATGTGGGGGCTGACCAGCTCATATGTGGGCGCGCATAGCACCGATAAAGTTTCCGGCGTGTTGGTGGTTATTTCCGGGCTGGTATTATGGGTCGTGCTTTGGCGCGGGCAGTACGAGATCACGGTGAATATTTTGGAGGACATGTGGAATAAAAATCTTATAAACATGTTTGCCGCGCCGCTGAAGTTGACGGAGTGGATGACATCGTTCATTTCCTTGGGTTTTGTGAAGGCCGGCGTTAGTTTGTTATATACGGCGCTGATGGCCTTCGTGCTCTACAAAGTGAGAATTTTTGCCCGCGGGTTTGAGTTGATCCCATTTTTACTGCTGCTGATGATGACCGGCTGGTGGGTTGGGTTTTTCGTGGGCGGGCTGATTGTGCGCTACGGCGGCAAGGTGCAAAATTTCGCCTGGAGCATGGTTTACTTAATCGCGCCGTTTTCCGCGATTTACTACCCGTTGTCGACTTTGCCGCATTGGGCGCAAAGCGTGGCCGCGTTTATCCCGACGAGTTATATTTTTGAAGGCGCGCGGGACTTGGCCATTAATGGCCGACTGGACGGCTATAATTTGCTTATGGCGTTTTCACTGAATTTGCTATACCTCGCCTTTTCGTTGTGGTTCTTTAACCAGAGCTTTAAGAAAGTCCTGCAGCGCGGGTTGGTGAAGCTTTATTAGTTTTTGTTATAATTTAGGTATGATTTTAAAAGGTAAAAAAGTCATATTAAGGCCGGTAAGGCTTAGCGATGCGCCGCGGTTTGTGAAGTGGCTGAACGATCCGGAAGTGCATAAATTTTTACAGACCAGGCGGCACCTAACTTTGGCTTTTGAAAAAAAATGGCTGCGCGGCGCGTTAACATCGAACGCTAATAAAATTTTTGCCATTCAAACTCTAGACAATGTTCATATTGGGAGCACGTCTTTGGAAATTAACCGCGACCATGACCGCGCCACGTTCGGCATATTCATCGGCGATAAGCGTTACTGGAACAAGGGGCTTGGCAGCGAAGCGGCGAGGCTAATAATTGATTACGGTTTTACTAAATTAAAATTACACCGCATTGAGCTCGGCGTGCTGGAGTATAACCCCAGGGCGATAAAGGTTTACCGCCGTTTGGGTTTTAAGCGCGAAGGTATTAAGCATGATTTTATAAAATTTCGGGGTAAGTATTTTGATGATTATCACATGGCCATTTTGGATCGCGAGTGGAAAAAACGGAGTTGATTTGCCAAAAAAACGGTCGGTATTTATGTTCAGGGCTGATGAATTTTATAAAATGGTGCGTTGGCTGGATTTTTGATATAATATGAGAGCTTAATTTTGAACTATTGAATTTATGGTTCACTACGTTTGTACCGGAGGGTGTGGCGGAGTTTCCGACATGCCGGGAACTTGCAACGCGCAAAGCTGTATTAAGTACCATCAGCCTTTGACGGTTTGCCACTGCGCGGACGGTAAGCATGAGGAAGCGTTCGCCAATCCCAATCGGACCGGCGCCGAGCAGTCGACACAAAAATAGTTTAGCAATTTCATTATGAGCACGCGCGTTAAGTCAGCGCTGGTAGTTTTGCTTGTTGCCGCGGGTTTTTTCGCGGTTTGGTTTTTGCGTTCCCGTTTTGTAAAACTCGCATCTTTGCCTCAGTCGACGCCGGCCTTAACTCAAGCGCCGCCCGCGGCCGATTCCATAGACGGGCAAACGGTGGCGCCGGATCTGGCAAATCGCAGGCCAATAGCCGTAATGGTGGAAAATTTTCCGGCCGCGCGGCCGCAGGCGGGCCTGGCCGACGCTGATCTCGTGTACGAGGCGCCGACCGAAGGCGGTATTACCAGGTTCATGGCTTTATACCAGAGTAGGCCGGCCAACGATATTGGCCCGGTTAGGAGCGCGCGGACATATTTTGCGGCGTTGGCCGATGAGTGGGGTGCGGTTTACGCCCACGTGGGCGGCAACAGCGACGCTTTAGCCAACATTAAAGCCGGGGATTATTCCCGTTTGGCCGACGCTGATCAGTTCTTTAATGATCCCTATTTTTCCCGCGTGGCCTCCCGGCCGATGCCGCATAACGTGTATACGTCCACGGAGCGGCTTGAAAAATTAATGTCTGCGCGTCGCTATACCGCGGCCGCGGCGTATTCGCCATGGTTGTTTAAAAACGACGCTGCGGCTGCCAGCAGTTCAGCGGCGGACATTCAGATTAATTTTTCCACTTTTGAATATCAAGTTGAATGGAAGTATGTTTTTGCAGATAATTCATACTCACGGTTTTTGGCCGGTGCGGCCCACAAAGACGCGGACAGCGGCAAGGGAATTACCGCTAAAAATGTCGTGGTGCAATTTGTGCGCACTTATCCGGTGCAAAGCGACACGCCGTTGTCTATTGGTATGGATCTGACTTCCGGCGGCGAGGCGGAAGTCTTTCTGGATGGCCAGGTAATAGTCGGGACTTGGAAAAAACAAAACGGCCGGACGCGCTATTATAATCAGGCCGGGCTTGAGATTAATTTTAACCGCGGCCCGATTTGGGTGGAGTTGGTACCGGAAAACAATATTGTTCGTTGGCGTTGAAGGGGCATCGGGAAAAACGCGGTTGGGGATTATTGGCTTTTAGTTTGAGCGGTTTTATGATATAATCAGACCAAATTAGTTTGCTTGTTAGAAATCAAGATAAAATTAACAATTAACAAGGTTCTATGAAACCAAAATATGTTACGATTTTATTTTTACTGCTGATCGCCGCGGCCGTGGTCTTTTGGAAGATCCATATTGACCTGCAGCATCGGCAGGAGGTAGTAATGCAGCCGAAAGCCCCAGCAGTTTCCGCGGCGCCTCAAAGCCTTGGCGCGCAAGTTTACCAGCAAACGCAGGCTCCGGCCGCCGGACAGATTCCGAACAATAATCCGTTCAGCCAATCGGCTAACCCTATCCAGCAGAGTTATACCAATCCATTTTAATTAAAAATCGATGAACGTTATTCATATGAATAAGATTTTTAAAATCGGTCTGTCGGCTAGCGCGTTGTTTGCCGGCTTAGTTTTAATCGCTTCAGCCCAGTCATTCAGCGGCGGTCCGCGCCGCCAGCCGGAAACAATATCTTTCCCCGTAGCGGAACTTGGAAATTGCGGCAGCCAGGTGGAATGCCGCGCTTATTGCAATCAGCTGGCGAATTTACAAGCTTGCACCAATTTTGCCAGTGAGCACCACTTAATCAGTTTGGCTCAGCGCGAGCAGAACCAAAAATTCGCTCAGGCCATAAAGAACGGCGGTCCCGGCGGCTGCCAGACCGTGGATGAATGCAAAACTTACTGCGACAGCGCTGATCATTTGCAGGAATGTGTGGCCTTTGCCAAGAACAACAGTTTATTGCCGCAAAATGATTTGAGCCAGGCGCAAAAATTCGCTAAGGCCATAAAGAGCGGCGGTCCTGGAGGCTGCCAGAGTCTCGAGACCTGCCAAGCCTTTTGTTCTCAAACTTCAAACTTCCAAACTTGTGCAAAGTTCGCCAAAGACAACGGTTTAATCAGCGGTGAGGATAGCCAAAGGATCCAAAAATTTAATCAGCTGGTCCAGAGCGGTCAGACCCCCGGCGGCTGCCAGAGCAAGGATGCCTGCGAAAGCTACTGCGAAGACCAGTCGCATAAGCAGGAATGTACCGACTTCGCGGCTAAATTGGGGATTATCAGCCAGAGCCAGGCTAAGAAAATTAAAAGTATTAGCAGCGGTCCCGGCGGGTGCGACAGTTTGGACGCCTGCCAGGAATATTGCAACGATCCGGCTCATCACGATGAGTGTTTAAAGTTTGCCACGGATAACGGTTTAATCAAGCCGCAGGACGCCGAAGAGATTACCAGCGCTGTTGACCATATGCGCAATGGGCTTCAGAACGCCCCGGAAATAGTGAAGAATTGTTTGGAAAAGAATTTGGGATCTGATGTGTTCGATCAAATTGAGTCCGGTCAGTTTACTCCGACCCCGGCGGTCGGCAAGCAAATCAGCGCTTGCTTTGCGCAAAGCCGCCCTGCTGCCGGGCAAAATGGCGCGGCCGCGCCGGCGATGCAGAAATGTCTCCAGGAAAAATTTGGCGGGCAAAGCACGGACAGTGTTTCCAGCTCGTCACCGGAGTTCCAGAACGCGTACCAAGATTGCCGGCAAGAGTTGGAGCAAAACCAAGGCGGCGAAAATAATGTATTACCACCGCCAGAACCAGGTTTGGATGCGGGTTCCGGCACGCCCGGCCTAATGCCGCTGCGGCCAAATATGCGTCCGGATTCCGGCACAGGCTTAATGCCGCAGGGCCAGCAGCCACAAAGCGATAATTAAAAATTTAAAAAGCCCGCCTCTCGACTTCGTTCGGGGGCGGGCTTTAGTTTGTGAGCGTCTATTTATTTAGACTTGGCTTTGGCTTTGATGCAGCGGGTGCAGGCTTTGAGCCTTTGGCCGTCGAAAACCGCGTATTGCAAATTCGGCAGCAGCCTCTTGATTGAGGCGCGCATCGAGTGGGAGCGTTTAATGGTGCGGGAATAAGTTTTGCCGCACACGGCGCACATTCTGGGCATAGTAGTAATAAATTCGAAATTCGAATCTCGAAAAAGAATTAAAAATTAAATTCTAATTTTGATCCCAAGCAACAAGATTTCCGATTCGGAATTTGAATATTATTCGTATTTCGGATTTAGCGCTTCGGATTTAACTATTTGATAGTTTACCACGCTTTGCTATAATAGTCAATATGGATATTATAATTACTTTCATAGTCCTAATTTTTTCCGCTATTGTCCACGAAGTCAGTCATGGGCTGATGGCTGAACAGTTGGGTGATGACACGGCCCGGGAGCAGGGGAGGATTACCTTAAACCCGATCCCGCACATTGATCCCATCGGCACAATTTTAGTGCCGTTGCTCATATTTTTTGGCAGCGGCGGCCGGTTTTGGTTTGGTGCAGCCAAACCCGTACCAGTGAATTTTCATAATCTTAAAAATCCCAAAAGCGGCATGGCCTTAGTCAGTTTGGCCGGGCCGCTGAGCAACTTTTTTTTGGCTGTGCTGTTTGTGGTCCCCATTAAGTTGCATTTGACTAACAGCGTTTCTTACCCGATTTTGCTAATGGGTATTTATATTAATTTACTGCTTGCCACGTTTAACTTGGTGCCGATTCCGCCGCTGGACGGCAGCAAAATTTTGGCCTCGTTTTTGCCAGACGAATGGTTGTATAAAATTCTGTCGCTGGAGCGCTGGGGCTTTGTGCTGGTTTTGCTGTTTCTGATACTTGGTCTGTTTGGCGTAATTTTTGATCCGGTTTTAACCGTATTTTGGAATACTTTCCATTTAAGCTGGGCGGACTTGGCCCAGGTTTTGGGCGTGTAAGAGTTATAAGAAAGCGCCGCGCCCGGGGTTAGTTGCCTTCGGGCGCAGCAAGTATCAGTCAGAGTAACGGATGCGGCCAAACCGCGTGCCGTTTTTCTGGCAGGCCCAGTCTTTGAGTTGGGCCAACCTCCTTGTAAGCTTGGGCGGGACGGGTTCGCCAGGGTCGGGTGTTTTTTCGAGCGCGGCCTCGAGCGTGCCTAGCTCCTCACAGAAAGATCGGAAATCGCTCAGGCTCATCCCGTCCCGGATCCATCGAGCCCAGAGGGCTGTAACTTCTTTGTTAAGTCCGTTCCAAGTCATGAAAGAGAGTATATATAACAGAGGCTAAATTGTCTATTAATTAAAATATTGACTTTTTCCCCCGAATTGGTATAATGATGGCAATTGAATAAGAAACCTCCGCCAGTTGGCGGAAATCACTTATTTGAGTCGACTTGACCGGGAAGATAACATCGGCGGTTTCCGATGAGTACCGGTTGGGCGAAGTAGACGCAAAGCTGATGTCTACATCAGTTTTTATTGCGCCAAGAAAATTAATATCGAAGCGCGAAATCCGAAATTCGAGACAATCTTTAAATTCAAAATTTTAAAATTCGAGATCCGAGTTTAAATATTTGAATTTTAGATTTGATATTTGTTTCGAGTTTCGATATTCGAATTTCGAATTTAGGATAAGAATGCCAACAATCAACCAGTTAGTGCGCAAAGGGCGGCATCCGTTGCGGGCGAAATCTAAGGCCCCGGCGCTGCTCCGCCGCATCAATTTAATTAAAAATAAGCCGCTGCATATAAAGACCGGCGCGCCGTTTATGCGCGGCGTCTGCTTAAAGGTCTACACCACCACCCCGAAAAAGCCGAACTCGGCTTTGCGCAAGGTGGCCAAGGTTAAGCTGACTAACGGCATGGAAGTTATTGCCTACATTCCGGGCATCGGCCACAATTTGCAGGAACACAGCGTGGTCATGATCCGCGGCGGCAGGGTAAAAGACCTTCCTGGCGTGCGCTACCACATTGTGCGCGGCAAGTTAGATACTCTCGGAGTCGACGGGAGAAAGCGCGGCCGCAGTAAGTACGGAGCAAAATCTAAGTAAAATCCGAAGCACGAAATCCGAAATTTGAAAAAGTTAAAAATTTGAATTTACCAAATTGTTGATTTTTCGGATTTCGACATTCGAATTTCGAATCTAAACTCTTATGCCAAGAAAATCTAGAAGTTACGATAAACACACGCCGCTGCCGGACCCCAAGTACGGCTCGGTTAAGTATGCCAAATTTATTAACTACTTAATGGAGCGCGGCAAGAAGAACGTGGCGCGCAAGATTTTTTACGACGCTTTGGAGATTGTCGGTGAAAAAATCAACGAACAGCCGGCAACCGCCGCCAAGACCGCAGATGACAAAACCGGCGCCGATGCCAAGCAACCCAAGCTGGACGGCCGGCAGGTGTTTGACATTGCTTTAAAAAACGTCAGTCCAATCATGGAACTTAAGTCCCGCCGCATTGGTGGCGCTAACTACCAGGTGCCGATGGAAGTTATGGAGCCGCGCAAGACTACGCTTGGCATGCGCTGGCTTTTGGCCGCGGCCAAAGCCAAAAAGGGCCAGCCGATGCGCGAAAAGTTGGCTACCGAAATTTTGGACGCTTACAACAAGACCGGCGCGGCCATCAAAAAGCGCGAGGACACCCACCGGATGGCCGAGGCCAACAAGGCTTTTGCGCACTTCGCCCGTTTTGGCCGGAGATAGAAAATAAAACTTAAAATTATTAATTTTCAATTTTCAAACAATTTCCAATTTATTAATTTCTAGATTCTACAATTGTTTAGAAATTAGAAATTGAAAATTAGAAATTAATCTAATTTATGCCCAGAGAATATCCCATAGACCTTACCCGCAATATCGGCATTATCGCGCACATCGACGCCGGTAAGACCACGGTTACGGAAGGCATCTTGTACAACACCGGCATGATCCACAAGATCGGCGCGGTGCACGAAGGCGAAACCACCACCGACTGGATGGAACAGGAACGCGAACGCGGTATTACCATTACTGCCGCGGCCGTTACCTGTTACTGGATTCCGCGCTTCATTAAGTTGGCCGGCGAGAAGAAGCACAAAATCAATATTATCGACACTCCCGGCCACGTGGATTTTACCGTGGAAGTGGAGCGCTCTTTGCGCGTGCTCGACGGCGCGGTTGTGGTCTTTGACGGCAAAATGGGCGTGGAGCCGCAGTCTGAAACCGTCTGGCGCCAAGCCGACAAGTACGGCGTGCCGCGCATGTGTTTTATTAACAAAATCAATCAGACCGGCGGCGATTTTTATAAGAGCCTGGACAGCATTCACAAGCGCCTGTCTCCGAACGCTTTTCCGATCCAGCTGCCGATTGGTTTTGAAAAAGACATTATTGGCGTGGTGGACTTGATTAACATGAAGGCTTATACCTACAAGGATTTTACCGACAAGGAATTTACCGTCGGCGAGGTCCCGGCTAATATGTTGGACAAAGCTAAGGAATATCGCAACAAGCTGCTGGAAAAAGTCGTAGAGAGCGATGACGCCTTAATGGAGAAATATTTAAACGGCCAGGAACTAAGCGAGCAGGAATTTTTAACAGCCATCCGCAAGGCCGTGCAGGGCGGCAAGTTCTATCCGGTTTTGGGCGGCGACGGCCGCGGCATCATTGTCCAGACTATTTTGGACGCCGTGACCAATTTTTTGCCAAGCCCGACCGATCGC
>JAGWQI010000044.1 GCA_028870105.1 Patescibacteria group bacterium | reverse complement strand
AGCCGTCCGACGTATAATCATATTGTTTTAATCTGATGTTTTTTATGTCGTGCATATGCAGCCGATAAATCGGCACGCTACATTTTAAACATAAGTTGATAAATTAGCACACTACATTTTAAACATGAGTCGGCGCATAAAGCCAGTAAACCGGCGTACTACCCAATAAACACTGGTCAGAACGGGGTTTATGAAGCCGATAAATCGGCACGCTACACTTTAAACATAAGTCGTCCACATAAAGCCGAGGTTCGGCACGCTACATCTATAAAAAACTCACAACTTCGCTTTTTTTAAAAATTCGTCAAAGATCCAATCGGTGTCTACCGGTCCCGGCGTGGCCTCAGGATGGAACTGCACGGACATCCACGGCAGTTTTTTGTGAATTATGCCTTCGTTGGTATTGTCATTGGCGTTATAAAACCACTCTGTAAAACCTTTGGGAATTTTGCCCACCGCAAAACCGTGGTTCTGGGTGGTTAAAAAACAGCGCTTGGTGCCTTTTAAGACGCACGGCTGGTTTTGGCCCCGGTGGCCGAACTTGAGCTTGTAGGTTTTGCCGCCCGCGGCCAAGGCCAGCAGCTGGTTGCCCAGGCAGATTCCCAAAATGGGATACTTTTTGGCCATAAGCTTTTGGATATTTAAAATGGTCGGCTCGTTCACGCTAGGGTCGCCGGGGCCGTTAGACACCACCACGGACTGAAATTTTGCTTTTAACTTGCCTAGGTCGTAGTCCCAGGGTACGGTAATTACATTTAAGCTGCGCTTTTCCAAACTGCGAACAATATTGCGCTTGGCCCCGCAGTCAATAAGCACTACTGTCTTTTTGCCCTTGCCGGATTTAATGATCTTTTTGGTGGAAACTTTGGCCACCAAATTCTCCTGGTTCGGGTCGTAGAAATCTAAATTATCTTCCGCGTGATTCCGCGTCCCGTTCCGCGTGATTCCGCGATTCACAATCTTGCCGAGCATAACCCCGTGTTGGCGCAATTTCTGGGTCAGGCCGCGGGTGTCTTTTATCTCCAGCGCCGGCACGCCTTCCTTTTTCAGCCACTGCGCAAGGCTCTGCCTGGAAGAATGGTGCGAAGGCGTGGCATTATAATTGCAAACCACCAAGCCGCTAATATGAATCCGGTCCGATTCCCAAAATTTTTTATCGGGCACACCGTAGTTGCCAACCAGCGGATAAGTTAACACCAAAATCTGGCCTTCGTAAGAAGGATCGGTAAAGCTCTGCGGATAGCCGACCATGCCGGTGGCAAACACAACTTCGCCGGCCGCAGGCCGGCCGGCTCCGAACGATCTTCCCTCCCAAATGCTGCCGTCCTTTAAAATTAATTTCCCTTGCATACTTTGCCTTTAATAATAGTATAAGTCACGCTGCCCGGCAGCTTTATGCCCTCAAACGGCGACCAGCCGCACTTGGTCTTGAGCATATTTTTGGTAATGGTTACGGGCTTTTGCATGTCCAGCACCGTTAAAGAACCCTCAAAGCCCGGCTCAATCCGCCCGTACTTGTTGTCCGTAAACTGGCCAAAAAATTGCCCCGGATTAAAACTGCACACTCGGGCGATGTCCTGCGGCGTGAATTTTTGCTCCTTCATGAGCCAGGCGGCAAACGGACCATAGGTGTCCAAATGCGGCATGCCCGAAGTCCCCCGCTGCTTTTCTTCCAGAGTGTGCGGGGCGTGATCCGTGGCCAAATAATCAATATCACCTTCTCTTAAAGCCTGAATTAACGCCAGCCGGTTCTCCCGGGCTTGCCGGATAGGCGGATTAACCTGGAACATTTTGCGGTTTTGTTCATTAAGCATTGACTCGTCAAAATACAAATGATGCGGCGCGACCTCCACAGTCACGTCTAAGCCTTGTTTTTTCGCGGCGCGAATTTGCGACAGCCCGACGGCGGTTGAGCAGTGGCAGATTTTTCCTTGAAGCTGGTACTTTTTTATAACTTTTAAAGCCAGCTCAATGGCTAAGGCTTCCGCCTGCTCCGGCCGCCGCGTTTCGTGGGTAGGCTGGCTTTGATTTTGCGCTAAAACCGCCGGGTCTTCACAGTGGAAACTCACCCTCTGGCCGCGGTAGTTTGAGATCGAAGTTTCTAAATCGGCCGCGGTCTTAAAATATAGCTCGCCCACCGACTTGCCCATAAAAACCTTATAAGGGACCAATTTGGTAAGCGGCCGGGTGCCCGGCCCAATGCCGGCGTAAAGCAGTACCTGGGCCGCGGACTTTTGAACCAGCCTGTATTTGCCAGCCAAGCTGCTTTCATCCACTGGCGGCGCCGGGTTATTGGGCATATCCGCGAACGCCACCACCCCGCCGTTTACAGCCGCCGCCCCGGCCGTGGTAAAATCTTCCTTGTAATCTTGGCTGTGGTCGACGCATTCCCGCGCGTGGACATGCAAATCAATAAAGCCGGGAAAAACCAGCTCGTGGTCTAAAACAAGATCCGCTAATCCGGTAGGCTCGGTAACCGCCCCAATCAGGCCGTTTGGTCCGATTTCCACCCGCCGCCGCGCGACTTCGCCTTGGCTGACAATTTGACCTTCGATTGAAAACATAAAAAAAGACCCCACAGCCTACGCAGGCTTGGGGTAAAAAAGGGATATTTGATTTCCGCCGTTTAAATTCATTATTAAAAACATACCAAACCGGCAAACTCCCGTCAAGAGCCAAAATATGCTAAAATTACGGCGGATATCAAGCTTACGAAACCAAAACTGTGGACATCGAAAAAATCGAACAACAAACCATTGAAACGCTCGATAAGCCAATAAAAAAGGCCCGGGATTATTGGCACTTGCTGGGCCCTGGCCTGACCACCGGCGCGGCCGACGACGACCCGTCGGGGATTGCCACTTACTCGCAAACCGGCGCCCAATACGGTTTTAATATGCTTTGGCTGGCGGTTTTTACTTTTCCGCTGATGGCTGTGGTCCAGGAAATGTGCGCACGCATAGGCCTAGTCACCGGCCGCGGCTTAGCCGCCAATATCCGTTTGCACTATTCCAAAGGCATGCTCTACGCCTCCGCCCTGCTGCTGTTTGCCGCCAACACCTTTAACATTGGCGCGGACTTAGGCGCCATGGCCAAAGCCGCGCAGCTATTTTGGCCCCGCCTGAATTTTGCCGGCTTGGTACTGCTGCTGGCCGGTTTGATGCTCCTAATGCAAATTTTTATTTCTTACGGCAAATACGCCAAGTACTTAAAGTGGCTGTCGCTAACGCTATTGGCCTACATTGCCACGGCCTTTGCCGTCCACATAAACTGGCAACAGGCCCTAATGGCGGGACTGGTGCCGCGGCTGAGTTTTGGGCGGCAGGAGATTTTTCTGCTCTGCGGCATTTTAGGTACGACCATTTCCCCGTATTTATTTTTTTGGCAAACTTCCCAGGAGGTGGAAGAAAAAATTTTGCAAGGTCAAACCACCATTAAGCAACGCCAAGTCGCCGACAAACCCACTATCAACAACATGCGTTTTGACGTCTGGTTCGGCATGTTCTTTTCCAACTTAGTCATGTTTTTCATTATTTTGACCTGCGGCGCAGTGCTGTTTAGCCACGGCCTGACGGACATCCAAACCGCGGAACAGGCTGCGGCGGCGCTTGAGCCGTTCGCCGGCCGTTACGCTTTTTCCCTTTTTGCCGTGGGCATAATTAGCGTCGGCATCCTGGCCGTGCCGGTACTCGCCGGCAGCGCTTCTTACGCTATCTCCGAGGCTTTTGGCTGGAAAGAAGGTCTTTACCGTAAATTCCGTCAGGCCGAAGCATTTTACGGCATAATTATTCTAGCCATGGCCTTAGGCCTGCTAATGAACTTTTTGGGACTGGACGCGATTAAAACCCTAATTTACGCCGCGGTGCTAAACGGCATTATTGCCCCAATCGTGTTAATTCCCGTAGTGCAAATCAGCGGCAACAAAAAAATTATGGGTCAATGGCGCAGCGGCAACTTGGCAACCGTGGTAGGCTGGGCTACAATTTTATTAATGATTTCGGCTGGCGCGGTAGCCGTGGCCGGGCTATTCTTCTGAAAATTAGGAAAAACCGTCCATTTAGGCGCAAACTCGCAACAACTATTTCTTATTGACTTTTTTCCCCCAATCTTGTACTATATATATCAGCTTAAACAGCAAAAACGTGCAAAAAACCAGGGTTAACCACCAAATCAAGGCCGGCACTGTCCGGGTCATTAGCGACGACGGCAAACAAATCGGCGTTATGCGCCTAAGCGAAGCTTTAACTTTAGCCAATGAACAAGGCATGGATTTGGTAGAGGTCTCCCCTTTAGCCAATCCGCCGGTCTGCAAGCTTATTGACTTCGCCAAGTTCCGCTACCAGCAAAAAAAGCTGGAGCAGCAACAAAAGAAGAACGCCAAAAAAGTCGAACTCAAGACCATTTGGATCAGCATGCGGATATCCGAGCACGACATGCAAATTAAGGCCGGCAAGGTTTCCGAATTTTTGACTGACGGCGACGTGGTCAAAATCGAGCTGCGCATGCGCGGCCGCGAACAGGCCTTCGGCGATCTCGGCAGAAAGCAGCTGGAGCTGTTTATGACCAAATTAGCGGCGCCCCACCGCATTGAAGTTCCACTCAAACGCATGGGCGGAACCTGGAGCATTACGGTAGCCCCCAACAAATAAAAAAATTTGTAATTTAAGTAAAATTGACAACTTGTCAGGCAAAATTTTACTTGATTTTCATTAATTCTTAAATTTTACTTAACTGTCAATATGCCTAAAGTCAAAACCCACCAAGGAACGGCCAAGCGCATCAAAAAAAGCCGCCGCGGCAAGCTACTGGCTCGCGCCGTCGGCCAGGACCACTTTAATTCCCGGGAGTCCGGCAAAGTCACCAAGAATAAGCGCCGCGATCTAGTCCTCCACAAGACCAGCAACAAGCTTAAAGCATTAATTCCATACAAATAGTGAACAGTGCGCAGTGAACAGTACATAATAACTGACCACTGCCCACTGACCACTGCCCACTAAAATATGACCAGAATCAAACGCGGCGTCGCCGCCCACAAGCGCCGGAAAAACCTGCTCAAGCGAGCCAAAGGTTTTGATAACCGCCGCTCCACCAATTTTGCCTTAGCCCGCGAAGCTCTGCTTCACGCGGACAAATACGCCTACCGCGACCGCCGCAATAAAAAACGCGATTTCCGAGCGCTCTGGCTGATCCGCGTCGGCGCCGCCCTGCGAGAAAACGGAACCAACTGGAGCAAGTTCGCCGGCATACTTAAGAAGGAAAATATTAAAATCAACCGCAAAATGCTGGCCGAGCTCGCCGTCCAATACCCCGGGGAGTTCGACAAGATGGTTAAGAGCCTGATTTAAGAATCACAATAACTATTACGATAACAATAACACCCCAGAACTACGGGGTGTTTTTGTTTGTTGTTGGCGCGTCATAATCCAAAAGCTGCTGATAAAAATCTACCCAAAACAAAACCCTCCCAAAACCGGGAGGGTTATTGTTATAGTAATCGTTACCGCGATCGATATAACTATTTCTTGGTATTCTTGTCCTGGATAATAGCTTTGACTACCTGACCATCTTCCTTCAGGTCTTCGTAAAACAGCACCTGGGAACGGTTAATGTGCATAATATCCACCGGGCCGTGCAGCTCATTGCCGAGTTTAACCAAAGAGATCTGCGGCGATTGCTGTTGCGCAGTTTGCCCAGGTTGGGTGGGGGTGTTGCCTTGCTGCGGTCCAACCTGTAAGTAATAGATATCGGTCAGGGTGACATAATCGGAATCCGGATTGCTAAGCTTGCCAAAGTACACCTGGCCATTGGTCAAAAACACCGCTTGGTAGCCGGAAGCGACCGGAGCGGCAGTACCGCCGTTTTGCGAACCGCGGAATAACTTATCGCGGAACACGACCGCGCCCACGACGAGCAAAACCACGACGATCGCTAAAATAATCCAGGCGGTTTTTGACGATTTAGGCGCTGGCTGCTGCATTGATTGAGTATATTCTGGCCGGGCCTGCGGCTGCTGCATCGGCCTACTGACTTTGATTTCTTCAGACATAATTTTATGAAAATTATTTAATAATAACGCTAAGGTCTGCTTTTTGCCCGAACACGCTGCGCAATATTCAGGCTGTAACTACTTACCTTCAACACCGGTAAACCTGTAATTGCGCCAAACTTAGCGCTAAAACCAAACGCTTAGCCGCTAGTTGTTTGGCGGACCAAGCCAATAACGTTAGAGTCAAAAGCGTTGCCATTAAAATTCCCGCCACCGCCGCCGGCAACGGCGCGCTTCGATCGGAAATCGGCGTTGGCCAGCCCGGATTGACAGACTGGAAAAATTGGTCGGGCAAATGATTTACCACGATCTGGGAAATATCTGCCGGGTTGTTTACCACGGCAATAGAATAAGCGCGATTCAAATCGGAGCGGGCTAAGGCAAAGTTAAAGCAGTTAGCCGGGCGGCTGAACAACAGCGCGCCAGCCGTGTTCTGCAAGACCCCAAAATCCTGCCCCGATAATAAACAGCTACCGACGGGCTGCGGACCGTTAATCGGCGCCACAGTTTGTTTAAACGGCGGCTGATGCAGCACCACAATGACAGTCTGCTGGCTGCTTTGTGTTGGCAAAGTTCCGGTGGCTGAGACAGTCTCACTATGGTGCCAAAGCGCGTTGGCGGGCAAGCCCGCGGGGCACACCAATGCCGCCAATAAACTTATTAAAAATAGCCTTTTTAAGCCCATAATTGTTTGGTTTCCAGAAAAAAACACGTTAAAATCATTATATCATAACCTTATTTCTAAGCAAATTTCTTGCTGTATTTACCTAATTCCCTATTACACTATAATAATGCTGCGACCCAGGCTACTAAATTTATTTAGTACGGTCATTTGAAATTAAATGGACGCGATGGTAAGATAAGACGTATGGCCAGAACTTTTAATGACAAAACACTAAAAATTTTAAAGGCCCTAGCCGCCAACCCGGGTATTTCGGTAGCGAACCTGCAGGCCGCTTTAGACAAGAGTGTGGATTACAAGAGCTTTCATAACGCCTTGTACCGTTTAAAGCAACAGGAGCTGTTAGAATCCAGGCGAAACGAATCGGGATCCGGGCTTTACCTAACCGAGGAAGGTGCCAGGCTGATCCGCCGCTTTCGCCCGGAACGGGACGGCGTTTGGAAATTAGTGATTTTTGACATTCCGGAAAAACAAAAGTACGTACGGGTAGTACTCCGCTCCAAGCTCAAAGCTTTGCACTTTAAAAAATGGCAAAACAGTATTTGGATATCCCCCTATAAACTTGACGAGGAAATTGAAGCGGAGCTTAATGAGTTATCCAAACGATTTTTTGTGCGCCTAATCAAAACCAACGATATTAATAAAACAGACGATTTAGAAAAACTCTTTTAGTCGCATACTAATTAGCGGCACCGCCACCCACGCCTAGACACTAAGGCGTGGGTGTTGTCGTGGCCGTAGTAGCGGTCGTGCTGGTCCCGGCGACAACCGGGGTAGTTGAGCTAGAACTTGAGGTATCTAAAACGGTCTGGGTCGAAGTAGAGGTACCAGAAGCGGTGGTCGAAGTTAAAGACGAACTGGTCGTGGTAGTAGCGGTGCTTGAGCTTGTCGTGGTGGAAGTGGATGATTGTTGTGTCTGACTAGTGGTATACAAACTGCTTACCGGCACCGCTACCCACTGCCCATTTGGGCCCATTACATTAGTCATTGGCACGTTAGTGACAGTTAGCGGCGTTGTTGTACTGCTGGACTGCGAGGGCGTATCCAGCGGCTGCGCCAGCGCCACCCAGTCAAAGGAAACATCGGCCGTGGAGGTGGCGCTAATCTGGATGGTAAAGCCGGCCGGCGTCTTGGTGGCCACGCCATAGAAGAAATTCGGCAAAGTTTGGGCGGTCACAATCACTTTCGGCGTGGTACCGTATGGTACGGCAAAGGTCACAGCGGTCTGGTTGTCCCCGGCTTTGATGGTCGCGGTACCGGCCGTATCCTGCCCCACGGTAATGTGGCCGGCGGCCGTAATGCTGAACTGGGTCGTGGTACCGTTAACAACGCTTAATATAGTAGAGGTGGCAATGGTAGTCGAGGCCAATAGGCTCATACTGCCGTCGTTGGCAATTAATAAACGATCTTGGCCATTTTGCTGCAATTGCAGCAAATTGCCGGTCCCCTGTTGGTTAATCAACATAGCTACATCAGAAGAAGATGCCGAGCTAATTATACTGAAGGTTGAGGTGGCGCTGGCCAGCTGGCCGTCGTTCGCCCCTAGGACAAAAGTGTTATTGATATTCTCAAAGCCAGGGTTAACGAACATTAACACCGAGCCGCCGGTGCTGGAGGCACTTCCAGAAAAATCGGACAAAGCGCGGCCCAAAACGTAGCCGCTGCGCGTGGCTTTCATGGCGTAGCCGGGGAACTCGGCGCTCGAAGTTAAGAAGTCGCCGGCCTGGATGTTGCCGTTTTCGTTGGTGACCTTAACCGGCACGCGACCAGCCAAAGCGATGGCCGGGCGCATCGGGTCTGGCTGATAATTGCTGCCGCTCATAAACTCCAAGCTGCTGCCTTCAATGACAATGGCCGGATTGGTGGACACCACGCCAAGCAGCCCGCTGTCGTAACCGTGTGTGCTCTTTTGCACTAATGCGCCAGGAGTAGAACTGGAAGCGGTGGACGAAGCCACGGCGGCGACGTCGCCGGCTTGCATAATTTCCGCGGAAGGATAAAGTTCGGCGTAGTCGGTACAGGTGTTGGTGGTGGTAAAGTTGGTACAGGTCGCGGCTACCACAAACTTGGAACCCGGGGTGGTAGTGCCAATACCAACGTTGCCGCCATCCCCGTTCAAAGCCAGAACACCTCCCGCGCCGCCGCCGGAATTTAAGGACTGTAAAATCGTGTAGGTGTTGCCGGAAGAGGCGCCGGTACTCAGGAAATACCCGCTGCCGGTGGTGCCGCCGTAATCATTATTTAGTCCTAAAATTTGCGCGGAAACTCCGCTGTTGGCGACAATTTCCAAAGGCTGATTGGGAGTGGAAGTCCCAATCCCAACGTTACCGTTGACTAGCTGTGTTAAGGCCGGATTCATTCGGTGGGCATCCGACCAGCCAAAATTAGCCGTGGTGGAAGTGGAATAAGACCAACCGGTGGAAGCGTCCACTGCCTGCCTGGTTGACCAATAATCCGCGCTTAAACGGTAAAAATAATACGAACCCGACGTCCGGCCAACAGCCACTGCGACTTTGCCGGAGGAATTAATTCCGACCCACTTGGGCAGTCCGTCGTTACCGTTATCTATAATTGAATAATCGACAACCGCGCCGGCCGTGCCGCTAATGCTACCCAAGGTCCCGGGGGTCGAATAACCAACCACCGTAAAGTCAATAACCGAGCTCTCATTAAGCCCGTAACCGTGCAAGCGAATTTTGAACATTTCGTAAGAGCTACTGGCAATGTTGGTATTTAAAATCATTGTGCCGTTGCTGGTGCCATTATAGCTATAGGAACTGACGTTCGGATAATAATAAAAGCTGCTACCGCCTCCGCTGACAGTTGTCGGCTCCACGCGCAGACCAGCGCCAAACCTGGCAAAACCGCCGGCATCCAGCGCATACGAAGGTGAAGCGTTGCTTACTCCCACATTGCCGTTGGCCAAAACCGTAAAGTACGACGATCCCGAAGACGAGGCCACGTTAACCAGGGCTGAACTCTGTGAGGAAGTCGCTTGGACATAAAGAGTCGGTATGGTGCTGCTATT
>JAGWQI010000043.1 GCA_028870105.1 Patescibacteria group bacterium | reverse complement strand
AAAATTTGAAAGGTCGCCCAGCTTCGATAATTGCGCGGCGGGAGTTGAGGTGCCTATAGTGCTGCTTGATTGGGTATTTGTTGCGTTTACTGCGGGAGCCTGCAACTGACCTTGCCGGATATGGTAGCCGAATAGCCCTGCAATAACCAGCAAGGAAACCACCACGCCCGTCTGCCACAGGCCGCCTCGGCTGGTATCTTCTTTAATTTCTTCTTGAATTTGCGCTTTCGGCTCTTTTTCAATAACGTCTTTTTTGGTAATGGAAAGATAGGCCACTATCGCCAAAATACCCCCGACAAAGATAAAGCTGGTCACGGTCGCGCCGAGTCCCAAGCCGCCGTATTTGTGCGGCTGGGAAAGATAGTCGCCCAACGAAGCTCCCAACGGCCTGGTTAAGATATAAATGAGCCAGAATGACAATACGTGGTTAAGCTTCAGTTTCCAGCCAACGGCAAAAATCGCGATAAGTCCGGCAATAATAAAGCCCGTTACGGCATAGCCCAAGCCCAGGCCTTCGGCCATCAGGTCGCCGGCCGCGGTGCCGAGCGCGAAAGTAAACAAAAT
The DNA here is from genome assembly GCA_028870105.1 of Patescibacteria group bacterium. Lineage (GTDB taxonomy): Bacteria > Patescibacteriota > Doudnabacteria > UBA920 > UBA920 > JAJYJE01. The sequence continues at coordinate 9,405 of JAGWQI010000043.1, read as the reverse complement.
GGACAGCCAATAGAATGCCTCGCGCTTCATCGTAAAAATGGAGTGGATAGAGAGCGTTTTTTCGTAATAGTACCAAACCAAGAAAGTCGCGGCCAAAAGAATGCTGAAAACAATAGTGCTGGTTTCCAGTGGCACGCCGATTTTGTCGGTCAAATTATCCGTTACCAGCGTTCCAAAGACGCTGATAAACAATACTGTCAGCCAATATTTTATGGGAACGTACTTTTTCGCCCTAAATTGAAAAAACAACGCGACCGCCAGCAACACGCCGGTGACGACGGATGTTCCCGTCAGGCCAAAATTAAGATTTACGTTTAAAAAATCCGCCGCCGTTTCGCCGACCGTGGTGCACATAACTTTAATGAACCAAAACCACAAAGTGATTTCCGGAACTTTGTTAAATAAATGTTGCGCCCCGGAAACAAAATTATTTTGGGACAAGTCTTTAGTTTCGCTCATGGGTTAAATTTTACTTTAGATTTAGATAATTATAAAAAATTGGCTATGGGCTTATGGGTCCATGCTTTTTGAATTAAACGAGTTTAGAATTCCGCCGGTAGGTCAGCAATGTCATGGCGAATAGTATGACAATGGGCATGCCTAAAGCCACCGGCAAAACCTGGCCGGGGTTAAGGTTGCGTTTGGAATTAACATGAAAGTGCGTGATGGCGCTGGTTTGCGGCAGCTCTTGCCCGGCCGCTTCCGCCACCACGATTAAGGCATAATCGCCGGGCGTGACAAAATGAATTTTCCAGTTCAGGGGCAAAGTCTGCCGGGCGTCGATATTTCCAATAAACAACCCTTTCTCCGCGCTCCAGTCTTCCAAGTCCACCGGCAGTTTAGTGCTCTCGTCGGCCAAGGACAAATACGTGGTAATGTTGCTAACCGGGCCGGCGGACGAATTGGTTATGCCGGCTAAAACCGTAACGTAATCGCCGGCGGTACCGCTTAAAGTCTTGCTGGATGAAATATTAATCAGCAAAGGCCCGGCCGCGGCAGTTTGCGCCAAAACGGCAGGCGCGCCCCAAAGCTCATAACACAATATAATACTAACTAAGCCGAAAAAATATTTCATATTATTCGTTCCTTATGATACCTTGCTGGCGGAACCTCCGCGCCGCCGCCGAAAGCAAACCCAGCATGACCAGGCCAAAAATGATCAGAGGGGGATAGAATTGCCAATTTTGACCCAGGGAGATTTGGTAGTCGACCAGCACGTTGTCCAGCGCCGAAAAAACATTGTCCAGCGGATTGATTTTACTGACTGTGGTTAAAACGCTGCCACTTTTGAGCGTAGCGGCGAACAGCGCCGGAACGGCCGCAGCCAGCAGAATCACAAAAGCCGTAGTCAGGGTATTTTTGCTGGAACGGTAAAGCAGGGCGATGGCAAAAGTCATCAAGATAAAACCCAAAACACAAAGCGTGCCGAGTAAAAATACGTGCCCCATAAACGGCAAGGCCAGCCGGCTGCCGGCGGAAGCGACAATGATATAAGGCACGGAAATAAGATAAATTAAAATCCATAAAGTTAGCGGGGCCAGCAGTTTGCCCAGCAAAAAATCTTTGAGGGCCAAGGGCGTCAAAAACAAACTTTCCGCCGTTTCCTGTTCAAATTCCGAACTGATAATTGAAGAAGCGTCAATGGTGACGACCAAAAGGCCGACGCCGACGATGACTTTGCCGAGCAGCCACAACAGCTCGGTTTGGTCCAGCAGCGTCAATTCTTTATTAGTCAACAACAAATAACTGGTAAAACTAAACAGCAGCGAAGCGGCTAAAAGCCAGGCCGTGCTTTTCCAGGTGTAAAGTTCTCCTTTAAGTTCTTTGAGCCAGATTAGTTTATACATTTGCCGGGTTGGTTAGCGCGAGAAAAATATCTTTTAGGCTGGAGGCGGGCAGCTTGGCCTGGATTTGCAGTTCGCCGATAGTGCCCTGCGCCACCAGCCGGCCGCGGTTGATAATGGCAATGCGGGTGCATAAGCTGGCCACTTCGTTTAAGAGGTGTGAAGAGAAAAATATGGTGACGCCGGCGGCGTTGAGCCGCTTGAGCAAGTGCTGTATATCTTCCTGACCTTGCGGATCGAGGCCTAAGGTTGGTTCGTCCAAAAACAGCACCTGCGGATCGTTAATCAAGGCGCGGGCCAAACCCAAACGCTGCTTCATGCCCCGCGAATAAGTGGCCACCCGGTTATGTTTGCGCTCGGTTAGTCCGACCAGCGAAAGCAGCTGACTGACTTTGGCATATTTTTCCGGAATGTCGTACAGCTTGGCAAAAAACGACAAATATTCCTCGCCGGTCATCCAGTTATAAAATCCGCGGCTTTCCGGCATGACGCCCAAAAGCCGGGCGATTTTGCTCTTGTCGGAATGAGACCAGCCGTCGATGGCAATTTCTCCGCTGTCCGGCGCGATCATTCCGGTCAGCATGCGGATGGTGGTGGTTTTCCCGGCGCCGTTGGGGCCCAAAAAACCAAAAAATTCTCCCGTAGGTACCTCAAAATTAAGGCAGTCAACAGCCACATTGGCTTCATATGCTTTACTGACGTTTTTTACGGAAATCATCATATAATACGATTTTACTACTGCTGGCGGGGTGAGCGTTTATTGCTCCAAAATAAATTCATGAGCAGACTCCCGCCACCGGTGATAATCAAAAACCAGCTGACAAAAAAATTAATATTAACTTGGCTGTCCGGCACATCATAAAAATACTGCAAGTACAAACCAAAGCCCACTACGGCCAAAGAAATGAATAAAAAGACCTGCCTCATTTGCCGTTCTCCCAGTTAAAACTGTTAATGACTTTATCGAACAAGGGCTGGAGCTTGGAAAATTCATTCTGCGCCGCGGATAAACTGATAACTCCCGCGTGGTCGGGGCCGGAAATATAAGTTCGCACTGTCTGGTAAGTCTGGCCGTTAACCAAGCTCTGATAAGTCAGCTGGTAAGCCTGATTGTTACTAACGCTCAACTTCTGATATCCCAGCCGTTGGTAACTACCGGCGGTTTTTTTAATTTGCGGCTCGTCCTGGCTTAAGATAAATAATTCCAGCGTGGTATTGTCGGCTACGTCCTGCAAGTAAATTTTGCCGGTGCCGTTTGTATAATTTAAAACATAACTGCCTGGCTGTCCGGCCCCGGCGGTCCAGTCCGCCGGCAAGTTTATCCCGTAATAGTTTTCTTTCATGTCTTTATTGTGAAAGGCTTTAAACGCTACGGCTTGATTATTTATGGTTTGCGCCGGGGCGGGGGCGGGCTTTTCCGACACCGGATTCACGCGCGCGCCCTGGCGGGTGGCCGCCAGCGGGCCAAAAGCCACCAGGCCCAAAAAAATTAGGGCAATAATCGTGGCGGCAAATATAATCAAAATTTTTTTATTCATGTTTCAAAGCGAAAATAATTGAACTTAAGGCTTAGTTTAACCTAAAATAATGAAAATTTGATGAACGCGGCGGCGGCGCCCAAGGGCGAGCGCAATCGGACACGGCAAATGCGCATCAATGATAATGCGCATTTCCTGTTTCAAATTTACGGATTTGTTGCCGAATACCATTTTTGCCAAAAATTCGCTTCTTTAGGCGCCAGGCTGACTGTAACGTTTATTGCCCGACCACCTCCGCGCCGCCGGGCGCTTTGGTTGCCGAAGCATAAACCGGCGCGTACCCGGGAGCGCTGATTTCAACATCAAACTTCAACTGGTCCAGAGCGGTGCCGTAAATGCCGCGCATATTGACGCCATAATGCCCGGCGCCGGACTTGCCGTCGAAATGGACGGTGCCGGTTCCGTGGGGCGGCAGTGAGAACCCGGTGAGCAGTTTATAATAGCCTTCCTTTTTGCCGTTGGCCGCGTCGGTTATCGTGTAGTAAGCTTCCAAATTCGAAAGCGTTTGGCCGGTCAAATTCTTCAGAGTCAGTTCCAGGTGGTCGTTTACCGGCTTGCCCGCCGCGTCCACGTTATTTTCGACCAAGATGGACGAAACTTTGAGCCCCGGTTGCGCGGCTTGATTCTTGATCGGGTTGGGATAGAGCCCGGGCACTATATCTTCGGTATTTTGTGTAGCGGCCGGCGCGGTATTGGCAGCCGGTGAAGCGCTTTTAGCGGCCGATGGGGTATTATTTTTAGCGGCAGGCGGGACGCTGCGACCTGCCGCGGCCATGGTTGGCGCTGGTGTGGCCGGCGATGCGGGTTTGGCGCCGCCGCCAGAAAACACCACCGCGGCTATTATCACAACCACGACCAGCACCCCTCCGCCGATTAAATATTTGTTCATAAAGATTAAGAAATTTTAATATTCTATAATTGAAGACGGAAAATATTGTCGAACTCGTATTTTTTACGGAGAAGCAGCTAAAATGCGAGACGGCCGCCTGAACACCAACGCCAAGCCGGCCCCGAAAAAGGCCAGCAGGACCAGCAGATCGCCCCATTTATCGCGCATAATAAAACCAAGCGGCTTATCGTTGTATATGGCTTTGATGCCCAAGGTGGCGAAAACCAGCCGTTCGTAATGTTTTTCCACGGAGCTGACCTCCAGCGCGTTCCGAAAATTTTCGTATTTTTTGAATTGATTGATGACCGCGGCTTGGCCGTCCTGGGTCATATGCATGCTGGCGAAAAAGCCGCCGGGCACCTGATTGTCGGGATCCATGGTGTCGCCGACTTGCGGAATAATCAGCACAAATACCAGCCATAAGGCAAAGGCCAGCATCAAAGCCCGGGGCAAGCTGGGCAAGGCCAAAGCCAGCGCCGCCGCGAAACAAAAGAAAAATAACAAGTACAAAAAAGTGTAAGCGAGCCCCAGGGCGAGCTTAATGAGTTCGGCCGCCGTAAAAGGCACGTGGCCGATGCCGGTGACGGCCAGAACGGCAAACAGCCCGATGCCAAAAATCAGCGCCGCGAATATCCCGGTGGCTCCCAGCAGTTTACCGCCAACCAGCGCACGACCCGACAGGGGGCGAATCAGCAAAAGGCGCGAAGTATTGTTGCCTTTTTCTTTCGCGATGGCGAGATAGCCGAGCGCCAGTGCCATCACCGCGCCGATAATTTCCAAATACTCCACCGTGCCCCGCAGCATTTGGAGCGGATAGTAGGCAGGCGGCGTCAGGGCAATTGACTGTAGTTCGGCGGGAGAAAGCTGGGCCAGAGCGGAGTTATATTGGGCCACTTGCGCCTTAAAAGCGAACGAAGCCACCAGGACCGAGACGGCCACTAAAAACAGAAGGGCGAAAGCCAGCGTGCCGAACAGCGAATTGCGGATAGCATCGGTAAATTCTTTTTTCGCCACGGTAAAAATTGGAGGTGAGATTTTCATAATGTAAGCGCTCCGGTTCCGGCATGCCGCCGCAGGGCGGCCGCGGCCGCCCAGGCCACGGCACCATTATAAATAAACAGCGCCGGCAAAGCGGCCGCCCCGCCGTCGGCTGCGCCCAGCGCATTCAGCCCGCTTTGGGTATAAAACTGGCCCACCGACAGCCAGCCCAGGCCGGCGCGCATGACCGTAAAAAATTGTCCCTGGTCAGGGGCCGCGCTGGCGAGCGTCACCGGATTGAGCAGCGCCACCGGATTGCTGCCCAAAGTCAGCTCCGGCAAAATAAAGACCGCGGCCACCCAAACCAGTATAGGCAAAAACAGCGTCGTGGATTCGCTGCCCGCAACCACCGAAAACAGCAATCCGACAAAAGCGAAAAAACAAAGATATAACAGCGACACCGCGTAAAAATCCAGCAAGCGGAAAAACTCGGCGGCGGTCAGGCGCAGCGCGGGCAGGAAAACCGCCGCCAACGCGCTCACGATATATGTCGCCCCGATAATGGCCGCTAGCGCCAGACAAATGCCGCATAATTTGGCCAGGATGTACTGGGGCCGGCTGACCGGCCGCGCGAAAATCAGCGGCAACACGCCGGCTTTGCGCTCCCTTATAAACGAGCGGTGGCCGATGACTATGGCGAGCAGGGCTCCCACCAGCAGTATGTAAATCAGCATATTGTCAAAGATCAGCAAGGGAGAAACTCCAGAAAGCGGATTGGGCGGAACATGGGTTGCGCCCTGCGTTCCGAGGTACGCCACTGAGGCGCGATAAATGGCATTGGTCGTAGTGCGGGTGGACCAGCCAATGTAAACAGAAAAAAACGTCATGGCCAAAAATATGCCGAGCAGCATAGTAAAGGTCCGCTCGCGCGTAAGCGCGCGCAATTCGTTGCGGACAATGGCCGAGACAGGCGAGAGCCGCGCGCTCATACGGCTTCCTCCATCCGCACGTAAATGGTTTCCAGCGACATCTCGTCGGGAAAATCCGCCAGCGTTTTCTCCAGCGATTCGTTGTAAATGAGCCGTCCGCGGTTAAGCACTCCTATGGACGTACAGGTTTTGGCCACTTCCGAGAGCAGATGGGTATTCATAAATATTGTTATGCCCTGTTCGCGGTTAAGGCGCAATATTACGTCCCGCAAATTTTTTATGCCAACTGGATCCAGCCCCGACGTCGGCTCGTCCAAAAACAGCACTTGGGGCTGGTGCAGGATGGCCTGCGCCAACCCGATGCGCTGGCGCATGCCTTTGGAAAAAGTTTTGAGCTTGCGGTGTTCTACGCCGCGAAAATCCAGAAAGCCCAGCGTTTCGTCAATGCGTTCGTCCACATCGGCCACGCCGGAGAGCCGCGCGAAGTAAGCTAAATTTTCGTAAGCGGTAAGATCATCATAAAAAGTCACGTTCTCCGGCAAATAGCCAATGCGTTTGCGGACTTCGTTTGGTTCCTTGATTGTGTCGAACCCCGCGACGCGCGCGGTGCCGGCGCTCTGGCGCAACAAAGTCGTGAGAATGCTGATGGTAGTGGTCTTGCCCGCCCCGTTGTGCCCCAAAAAGCCAAAAATTTCGCCGCGCGGCACGATAAAATTAAGGCTGTGCAGGACTGTTTGGCCGCCATAAGCGTGCGTCAAATCCGCGACTTCAACGATCGGCTGACCGGACAATATTAGGTTTGGCGTGGTATCCATAATGCAATAAACTAATGCGGCTTAACTTTAAAATTCAATTTACCTCTTACAAATGAAAATTAGATGAATAAGGCAAATTTTGCCCAAGGCGCGCGTCCGGGGGTATTGTGGACGCGCGCCCTGGCTTGTGATTATTCCTGACCTTCAAACTGGTGGTCGGCATTTCCCTGGTCCTGGTGACCGCCGGTGGCGCCATTATCAGGGGTTTCGGTTTTGCTGTCAGCGGTTTCCGTGCCCGGCTGTTCTGTTTGTCGGGTTACGGAATCGGGCTGTTCCGGTTGTCCAACCGGATCCTGGATATTATCGGTATCCGTGGAAGTCTTAACTTCCGGCTGCTGAGCAACAACTGCGGTTGCGGGCTGCTGAGGCTGAGCCTGAACCTGTTGCTGGGTTGTCTGGCTTTGCTGCGCATGGACAGTCAGGCCAATGGCCCCGGCAGTGCCCACAACCAGTCCTAATGACAACATGCCAATCGCAGCTTTTTTATTGATCTGCATAAAACTCCTTTCGTTAATAATTTTAGGATTTTGCGCTTTATCCTGTTTATAGTTTACGCCGGGCGCGTGAACCAACCGTGAACGGGCAAACAAAAAAACAGCCATAAACCAGCTGTTTTTAAAAACTCAAAACTTTATTTAAAAGTTATCCACAGCTATATCAGAGGTAGGCAAACCAATACTCTAGTACCTTTACCCGGTTCGCTTTTAACTTCAATCGTGCCGTTATGCTTTCGCACAATATCCTGGACAATAGACAGCCCCAGCCCGCCGCCCTGCTTTAATGTCCTGGCCTGGTCTGATTTATAAAATCGTTCAAAAATGTGCGGCAAATCTTTGGCCGCAATGCCGATGCCTGAATCTTCAATAACTAATTGGGCATGCCGGTCTTTTTGGTAAAGTTCAACCGTCACGCCGCCGCCATCGGGAGTATAATCAACGGAGTTTTGTAAAATATTGAGGGCCATCTCGTTTAAAGTATTAATGTCTCCCTTTACTTTAGCCGCCTCCAGCCGCGTTATTTTTAAAGATAAATTTTTCTTTCGCGCGAGTGCGGACATTTTATGGGCAACGTTTTCCACGATATTTTTTAAATCAACTTCCGCCATATCCAAATCGTTCCAGCCGTTCTCGTTACGCGCGAGCATGAGCAGCCGCTCAACAATGGTGGACATATGTTCGGCTTCCTCCACGCTGCTCTGTATTGCTTCCCGGGCATCTGTGATTGTTAAATGGGGATCTTTCAGCACCACGTCCCCGTTATATTTTATGATAGCCAATGGGGTGCGGAATTCGTGGGAAGCGTCAGCGGTAAACTGGGTTTGCGCGTCCAAGGCGAGTTTAATGGGCTTTAAGGTTTTGCCGGCTAAGATGTAGCCTAAAGAGGCGGTGAGAAGAACCACCACTAAATCAATTCCAAAAATATTTAATTGCAGATGGTCAACCGCATCAGATATTTTTTGTTGCTGAACTTGGTTTGCGGCGATGTCGGTTTCCAGATTATCCTTGATGTTACTGGAAAGAGAATAAAACAAAAACAAGCTGAATACGGTTAGAATGATGGCAATGACCAGAATATAAAAACCGGTCAGACGCAGCCTCGCCGTTTCAAACGGGTTATGCTTTAAGTCGGTAACCCACCCCGCGAATTGTTTCCAAGGCGTATTCATAGTTGGCTTTTTTTAACTTTTTGCGTAAATTCTTAATATGGGCGTCCACGATATTCGTAAACGCGTCATAAGAATAATCCCAGACGTGTTCCAATAATTGTTCCCGGCTCAAGACTTGGCCGGGATGGCGCATTAAATACTCCAGCAGAGAAAATTGCTTCAAGGTCAAAAAAATTTCCTGGCCGCGGCAAAAAATTTTATGCGTACCCGCATGCAAATTCAAGTCGCCGACCTTCAGCTCGCTGGCCAAAGCCTGGCGCGGCCGCCTAAGCAGCGCGCGCAGCCGCGCCTGCAGTTCTTTGTCGGAAAACGGCTTGACCAGATAATCGTCCGCTCCGGTATCCAAACCGGTAATTTTATCCATCTCCGCATCTTTAGCCGTGAGCATAAGCACGGGAACCATGATATTTTGGCGCCGCCAGTCCCGGCAGACTTCAAGACCGTTTTTTTTCGGCAGCATAATGTCTAAAATCACGGCATCGTAATCGGCCGGTTTGGACTCAATGCGCCGCTGGCCGGTTTCACCGTCCAGCACGTAATCCGCGGAATACCCTTCCTGCTCCAAGCCCTTTTTCAGCGCTTTAGCTAATTTTTCCTGGTCTTCGATAATTAAAATTCTCATAGTTTAAAGATAATTGTCCAATATGAAAATTTCATGAACGCAAGTAAGCTACGAGTTTCTGATTCTTTAAAGACCAGTTTAACACAAAAGTTACAACTGCGGCAATTGCCATTGCGCCCAAAAT
>JAGWQI010000099.1 GCA_028870105.1 Patescibacteria group bacterium | reverse complement strand
GGTGGCTTCGGCTAAAGCCGCCGTGGAGGTCGCGACTAATAATTACAATAACACCGCCATCGTTGCGCCCATTGACGGCACCATTACCTCAATCGACGCTAAAATCGGACAGATCGCGTCTTCCGGCGCGCCGCTGATTGGGCTAATTTCCAATCAGCAGTTCCAGGTTGTAATTTATATTTCCGAGGCGGATTTGGGCAAAATTAAGGTCGGCGATTCGGCACAAGTCGCGCTGAGCGCTTACGGCGATCAAACGAATTTTGCCGCAAAGGTGGTGGATATTAGCGCCGACAGCAGCTTAGTTAATAACCAGCCGGGTTATAAAGTCACGCTGCAATTTACCAACGCCGATGACCGGATTAAGTCGGGCATGGCGGCGCGTGTGGCCATTAGCGACATGACGCGCCAGGACGTAGTGGCCGTGCCGGCCAGCGCTTTGTTTGCTAATAGCGCGGGGAATTTTGTCATTAAGCAAGACGGTAGCCGCTTGGTTGGCCAGCCGGTGCAGCTTGGCGTTAAGGGGCTTAACAACATGGTGGAGATCACCTCGGGTCTAGGCGCCGGCGAACAAGTGGTTTACTTTGGTAAATAATTATTGTTTTTAATTGACCTACTTTTATGTCTAACGAACAAACTCAATCGGCAACTAACGCTGCGACAAAGCCCTCGATTTTAAAAAATAAATGGGTCCGCTCCGCCGGCGTGATCGCGGCCGCCTTAGTACTGGCCAGCGCCGGACTGTATTGGCAAATGTCTGCTACTGAGGTGGGGATTGACACTTCGCTCGTCAGCGCGCCAACCATTAGCCTGTCGCCGAGCGCGGCCGGCCAATTGCAGGAAGTCTACGTGAGCGAGGGCGATGCGGTGGCGGCTAACGCCCCGGTGGCGCGCGTGGGCACGCAGATCATTAAAACCCAGGTGGCCGGGATTATTACCTCGGTGCAAAACAATATTGGCGCTTCTTATAACCCGGGCCAAGCCGTGGTGACCATGGTTGACCCGACCCAGCTGCGCGTGGTCGGCACCATTGACGAGAATAAAGGGTTAAGCCGCGTCCAAGTGGGCCAGCCGGCGACTTTTACCGTGGATGCTTTTGGCTCAAAGCAATACCAGGGGATTGTGGATGAAATTAGCTCGCAGGCCAATCAGCAGAGCGTGATCTTTAATATTTCCGACCAGCGCGTAGCGCAAAAATTCAACGTCAAGGTTCGTTTTAATCCGGTTCAGTATCCGGAGTTAAAGAACGGCATGTCGGCGAAGCTGACGATTTATACGAGGTAGGATCGCCAAAGCCAGAATTCAGAATTAAGGCCAAGAGGCGCTTAATTTTTGCCATTGTGATTTGTCTATGAGTAACGCGGGAGCTCAATCTTTAGCTGGCAGTAAACACCCATCGTTTAAGTGGTGGGTGCTTTTAACCGTGATCGTGGGGACGTTTTTAGGGCGTTTGGACCAAACCATTGTGAATTTAGCGCTGCCTAAGATTATTAGCGACTTTTCGATTACCGTTAGCGCTGCCGGTTGGATCGCGACAGCCTACATTTTGGCCAACGCGATTTTTGTGCCGATTTGGGGCAAGCTTGGCGATACGGTGGGCCGCAAGAGAGTTTACATCTTAGGCTTCTCCATATTTATTTTAGGTTCCGCTTTAGCCGGCTTGGCTTGGAACTTAAGCTCCATGATTGTGTTTCGGGTTATCCAGTCGATTGCCGGCAGCGCTGATTATCCTACCGCCATGGCGATTTTGGCCGTAACTTTTCCCGAAGGGCGCGAGCGCGCCCAAGCTTTGGGTATTTGGTCGTCGTCGTTTGCCGCGGCCGCGGTGTTTGGGCCGCTTATCGGTGGGCCGCTGATTGATAATTTTGGTTGGCGCAGCGTGTTTCTGGTCAATATCCCGGTCGGGCTGGTTGGTTTGT
>JAGWQI010000042.1 GCA_028870105.1 Patescibacteria group bacterium | reverse complement strand
CAATATAGGTATAAAAGCCCAAGGCAAAAGCCGCACCCGCCAAAAATGAAAAGACCAACCGGCGGCGCAAATTGGATGCCTGATAAGCGCATAACAGCCAATAAAACACCAAGCCGGTAAACAGCGGGATCAAAATGGCGCGAAAAGCGGTGCGCGACAGCACCACATGCCAAGAAGAAGCCGCTAGTAAAAACGCAGCCAATAAAGCGATGTTAACGGCACGGTTTTTTTGCCTCCGTAAAAATTCCGCGTCAGGCGGGAAAGTTGAGTCGTAAGTTTGGACGTCGAGCAAAAACAATCGGCGCGTCAGCAGAAAGCAGACTAAAACCGAAAGTACGCCAACCGCAGCTGAAACGGAATGAAGGGCCCAAGGTGACTTGCCAAAGGCCGACACGCTAGCCCACTCCATGTAGAAAAACAAGGCTTCCCGGCCGTTACCACGCTCGTAAAAGGGCTGCAAATGCCCTTGCTGCATTAAGTTCACGTCCAAACCGTTAGCGGCCTCATCGGGAAACAGGCCACCGGGCATCTCCTCGATCCTATAATACCGAAAAAATACCGCTAACACCAAGATTAATGTTAGGAAGATTTTTTGGGTTTTACTCATGTTGTTGCCACAAAGCCTCGCAAAGAGTATGGAAAAAATCAGCGGATTTTGCTATACTTTTTACGATTAACGGCTACTTAATATGAATTTTAAAATTTTTTTGGGAAGAATTCTGGCTTATTTTAAAGAAATTTGGTTTCTATGGCTATTAGCTTTTACTTTGGATATTATAACACTTTTAGTAATTTATTTCAAAATTCACCCTTCCAGCCGGACCCTGGCGCTGCATTATAACGTGCTGATTGGCGTAGACTGGTACGACCGCGGCAATAATATTTATTTCCTTCCTACGGCGGGATTGATCATAATTTTCGCCAACTTATTTGCCGGTAACCTGCTGAAAAATCGTGATGACTTTTTCAATTTTTTGGCGGCCAGCGCCAGCCTCGCCGCGCAAGTGATTTTGCTCAGTGCCGTTTTATTTTTAACCCTGGTCAACTAACCGCGACGCCGCGCTTATGTTTCGAAAACGCAGCTTACAAGAAAGGTTTTGGGAAGTCTTGCCAGGACTGCAATTCTGGTTCGTGTTTTGCGCGGCCATTTTACTGTCGTACTGGCAGCCTATCTGGGCGGCAATCTTTATAATTTGTTTCGACCTCTATTGGGTGCTCAAGGCCATTAACGTGGCTACCCATCTCATTTCCAGTTACCGTAAATTCAAATTTTTTGTCACGCTCGACTGGCTGGATCTATCCCGCCGGCTAAACGATTTGCCGGCATACCAGGCTTTTCTTTCCGCCAAAGCCGCGGAAGCAAAAAACATTACGGCCAGGCGTTATTTTTTTCAACAACAAAAACTCGCGAGCAAGCTGGCCCAAACCGGCCGCCCCGGTCGCGACTTAAATAACTTTTACCATCTGGTACTGGTGCCGTTTACCGACGAAAGCTTGGAAGTTTTGGATTCGACTTTTTCGGCTCTGGCCTCGGCCAATTACCCAAAAGATAAAATTTTAATCGTCTTGGCCAGCGAGCAGCGGGCTGGCGACGCCGCCCAAGCGGTAGCCCAAAAAGTCCGCGAAAAATTCGCCCCCAAATTTTTCCGATTTTTTGTCACCACGCATCCCGACGGCTTACCGGAAGAAATAAAAGGCAAAAGCGCCAACGCCAGCTTTGCCGTGCAAAACGTGATGCCGGATTTGGCCGAGTTGGGCATTAAACCCGAACAGGTCCTGGTTTCCAATTTTGACAGCGATACCATTGTGCACCCCCAATATTTCGCGCGGGTCATGTACGAATTTTTAACCGCGGATAAACCTTACCAAAAAAGCTACCAACCCATCGCCATTTACAACAATAATATTTGGGACAGCCCGGCGATTATCCGCGTGGTCAGCGTCTCCAATTCATTCTGGCAGTTTACTGAAAGCAGCCGCCCCGACCGCTTGCGGACTTTTTCGTCCCACACCATGACTTTAAAAGCGCTAATCGACGTGGGTTTCTGGAAAAAGGATATTGTCAACGAAGACGGCTACATTTATTGGCAATGCTATCTGCATTACCGCGGCGATTACCAAGTCGTGCCGCTGTTCATCCCGATTTCGCTGGATACCTGCCTGGCGCCCACAACCTGGCAGACTTTGAAGAACCAGTACAAACAAAAACGCCGCTGGGCCTACAACGTGGAATATTATCCGCATTTGATTCCGCAGTTGCTCAAAAGCCGCGCCCCGTTCTGGGACAAAATGTACAAGCTCTACCAATACGTCGAAGGCAACTTTAACTGGGCTACGGCCAGCATTATGATCTCGACTTTGGGCTGGATGCCGCTGATTTTGGGCGGCGGCGCGTTTGCCCAAAGCGTCATTGGCTACAACCTGCCGTTCATGACTAAACTACTCATGACCATTGCCACCGGCTTTTTGATTTTTAGCGTATATATTAACCTAGTGCTGCTGCCGCCGAGGCCAAAAAAATACAGCGTTTGGCGCTCCGTCATGATGTATCTGCAATGGTTCTTGGTACCGATTGCCTCGGTCATTTTTGGCAGCATCCCGGCCGTGGAGGCTCAGACTCGTCTGATGCTGGGCCGTTATTTGGAATTTTGGGTAACGCCCAAGGCTCGCAAAGGCGAAAATACCGCCCTGACCATGAAAGAAATGCGGGCTGTAACCGCGGACAAAATTTAACTCTCGGCGCGTTTAAACGCCAAAATCCGTTTTATGATCTTTTTGCTTTATTTCCTGCTGTCCCTAATTTTGGCCCTGCTTTTAGTGCCATTAATTAAAACCCTGGCGATAAAAACCAAGGTTTTGGACCTGCCCAAATCCCAGCGCAAGATCCACAAGCAGCCGGTGCCGCTGCTCGGAGGCGTAGCGGTATTTTTGGCTTTGGCTTTGGCGCTGCTGGCGTATTTGTTTTTTGGCCGGCCGGATTTCAACGTCGTGCCGGTAAAATTTTTTCTGGCCATAATCGGCGGCGGGCTAACGCTGACGCTTGGCGGGATGCTGGATGACAAGTTTGATTTGCCGCCCAAAATCCTCTGGCTGTTTCCGGCCATAGCTTCGCTCATTGTTGTCTGGTCGGGGATAGGCGTAGGGATAAAATTTATCAGCAACCCGTTTGGCGCGCCAATTAACATTGGATATCATTTGGGGATTGGGAATTGGGGTCTGGAAATTTCCGCCGTGATCATGTGGCTGTGGATGATGGGCATGATCTTTACCACCAAACTACTGGACGGGCTGGACGGGCTGTGCGGCGGCGTGGGGCTTATCGGCGCTTTGACCATGTTCGCCCTGTCGCTGACCGCCAAAGTCAACCAGCCCATTACCGCCACCATCGCGATAATTTTTGCCGGGGCTTTGGCCGGATTTTTGGTTTATAATTTTAACCCCGCCGTGATATTTTTAGGCGAATCCGGCAGTACGCTGATTGGCTTTGTGCTCGGCGTGCTGGCCATAATTCTAGGCGCCAAAATCGCCACCGCGCTGCTGATTATGGGCATTCCTATTTTAGACGTGGCCTGGGCCATTATCCGCCGCGTGGTCTACCGCCGCAGCCCCTTTGAGGGCGACCGCAGCCATTTACATTACCGCCTGCTCGACATCGGCCTCAGCCAAAAACAGGCCGTGCTGGTCTTGTGGCTCATTTCAGCCAGCTTTGGCTTTACCGCCGTGTTCTTGCAATCCATGGGTAAATTAATCGCGCTGGTGATTTTATTCTGCTTAATGATCGCCTTGGCCATTTCCGTAGTCATAATCTACAAGCGCCAGCACCCGCACATCCCTGACTTGTTTGATTACGAAAAGCACCCTAACGTATACCGCGGGGACTAAAAATCCCCGCTTTTTTTATTAACAGCACTTGCCAGCCGCTGGCTTTTACTTTAATATTAGCGCAAGCAGTTCAGTCCAAAACGAGGAAAGATACAAATGCCGCTGAAAATCTTCTTTATCTGCAACGAAGAAGTATGGATCGACATTCGGGACGCAGTGCGCGACGCCGGACTTCTGGCGCCGCCTCATTCCAGATCCGGAATGAAACCCGGCTTGCCTAGTATGGTCCGGACTTACAACGAGCACGGTGGCCAGCCGATACGCCTGTTCGTGGTCGAGGAGGCCATGTACAAAGACGGTGTGGGAAAACTCCTAAACGAACAGTTTCCGGACGTGCCCGCGCTCAAGTTCATGTTCGACCCGCAGGTCATTCACCGCACCGGGCCGAAGTGGTACGCCGGCCAAATCCGGAATTTCGTGGCGAATCTGGGAGCACCCAAATTGGGAGCGCCCAAATGCAGTTAAACCCGGGCGCGGCGCAGGTCACCCTGTCGCCGCGCCCCCAACCCTTCTTGACCAGTTCGGTCTTTTTTGTTAAAATAGCAAAAGCACTTACCCCTACTTAGCACTATTAACTTAGCGTTACAGCACTAAAAAATTATATGACCGCAATCATCGAAACCGGTGGCAAACAGTATTTGGTCAAAACCGGCGACAAGATCCAAGTTGAAAAACTGCCTGGCGAGGCCGGCAGCAGCGTTAATTTTGACAAAGTTTTATATCATGACGGCTCTGTGGGAAAACCCTATGTCCCCGGCGCGGCTGTAACCGGCAAAGTCTTAAAGCAGGCCAAAGGCAAAAAAATCCACGTTTTAAAGTACAAACCCAAGAGCAAATACCGCCGAAAGATTGGCGCCAGACAACAATACACTGAAATCGAGATAACTAAGGCCTAACCAAACATCAAAAAACCACCCTTACGGGTGGTTTTTATGAATTTCGTTGTGGGTGGCGGGGGCATGCTGTAAAAGATGTCTCCGCTTACGCCCTAATTTTAGACACCCGCAACGAAATTCAAACAATCTTTTTTAAATTTCCCTCCGCCCTTCCATCGCGCGCATTAAAGTAATGTCGTCGGCGTATTCTAAATCGCCGCCCGTGGGCAGGCCGCGGGCGATGCGCGTAACTTTAACGGCCGGAAAATCTTTTAACAGCTTCGCAATATGCAGTGCCGTGGTTTCGCCCTCCAGCGACGGGTTAGTGGCAATAATAATTTCCTGAATTCCGGACTCGGGACGCTTAATTCTCTCCAGTAGCGAGTCAACTTGCAAATTCTCCGGTCCCACGCCCTCCAATGGGTTTAGCACGCCGCCTAACACGTGGAAAACGCCGGGGAACTGACCGGCGCGATCAATGGCCAAAGCATCGAGCGACTCTTCCACCACGCAAACCACGGACCCGTCCCGCTTCCGGTCGCCGCAAATTGAGCACGGGTCGGTTTCCGACATAACGTGACACACCGAACAAAACACGATCCCGTTTTTAACCTGACCAACAGCCTCGGCCAGGTTGCCCACGTCAACGCCGTCCTTCTTCATTAAATAAAACGCCAAGCGCTGGGCGGTCTTTGGACCGATCCCGGGCAGCTTAGACAGTTCGTTAATGAGTTTTTGCAAGCTGGATGGAAGCTTTAACATGGCTCGGTTAATTTCGAAATTCGAATATCGAATCCGAAAAAGAGTAAATTACTAAACCCTAATTTTAAACAAGCTCGAATTTTGGATTTAAAAATTTTTCGTATTTCGTATTTCGATTTTTTTACGTCTGTTCAGCCGGCGACATACTTTCCATTACCGCCTGCGGGGAGACATCGAACGTCTTGTCGAGATTCTTAAAGCTGGTCTTTTCGGAATCAAAGTACAAGTCTACCTGGCCTGTGGGGCCATTGCGGTGCTTTTTAATATGGATCTCGGCAATATTTGGCCGGCGACTGTCCTTGCCTTTATACATGTCCTCCCGGTAAATAAACATAACCACGTCCGCATCCTGTTCAATACTGCCAGACTCGCGCAAGTCGGAGAGCTGCGGCACTTTGTCGGGACGATTCTCCACCAAGCGCGACAATTGCGACAGCGCCAAAACCGGAATATTCAACTCGCGCGCCAAAATCTTTAAACTGCGGGAAATTTCGCTGACTTCCTGCACGCGATTCTCGGTACTGCGCCCGGTCATCAGCTGTAAATAGTCAACCACGACCAAGCCCACGCCGTGCTCGGACTGCAGCCTCCGCGCCTTGGTGCGCACTTCCATGACATTACTGCCGGCCGCGTCGTCAATGAAGATTGGCGACTCGGACAACACGCCCATGGCCTCGCCAATCTTCTCAAAATCGTCGTCGTTTAAGTGCCCGGTGCGAATCTTCCACAAGTTCACTTCGCTCTGCGCGCTCAGCAAGCGATCAACTAATTGATCCTTGCTCATTTCCAGGGAAAAAATACCCACTGGAACCCTTAAGTTTACGCCCACGTGGCGGATAATATCCAAGGCCAAGGACGTCTTGCCCATGGACGGCCGCGCCGCTAAAATGACCAAGTCGGATTTCTGCAACCCGCCCAACTTTTGGTCCAAATCCACGAACCCGCTGGCCAAACCGCGCAACTTGCCTTGGTCGCGGTGCAGCTCATCAATGCGTTCAAAGGTCGCGGCCAACACGGCGTTAATTGGCACAAAATTCTGACGTAAGTGTTTTTGAGAAACGCCAAACAATTTCTGCTCGGCTTCGTCCAAAATCGATTCAATGTCATTACTCTCTTCGTAGGCCAAATTGGTAATCTCGCCGGCTGAAGCAATAAGTTTGCGCAGCGTGCCCTTTTTGCGGACAATGCTGGCGTAATGCACCACATTAGCCGCGCTTGGCACGGCGTTCACCAAGTTGGCCAAATAACTCGACCCGCCCACGGCGTCGAGCTGTTTCTTTTCTTCCAGCAGGTTGGTGATTGTTAAAATATCAATCGGCGTATTCTTGGAATACAGTCCAATGACGGCTTCATAAATTTGGCGGTGTTTTGGGTCGTAAAAATCTTCGGCCGTAATCAAATCCGCTACTTTAATAATCGCGTCCTTATCGAGCATTAAGCTGCCAAGCACCGAAACTTCGGCCTCAAGATTTTGCGGGGGAGTGCGTACGCCTGGAATATTATTCATATCTATGCTGAATGATAATTGTATCGAAACTTAACTTAACCATTATAACTCCTTTTTGAGGCTCTTAAAAGGGCTTTTAAACGCTAAAAATGGCCCAATTTGAGGCGTTCTGTGGATGGCGGTGTGTACGAGCGGGGGATGAAAAGCGACCTAAAATTGACTAATTTCTAAAAACAGCCATAATGGGAATGAAAGAGGGTTTGCCATGGCAAAAAAGGCAAGAGAATGGTTGCCGGTCTTAAGGCATGACTGGGATGTCTGGATATGCGTCCCGATCTCATTCGTTTTGACCGCTGTCGGCATCTATCTGCTAATACGACTCTACTAGGGAAAGCTGCGATTACTTGCCGGCGCCGGACGCGCCACGGGGCCACAGCCTTGGTTCCCGCGGCGCCTTTTTTTTATTTTAAAAGCCTGCTATAATTTAAATTAAGTAACCCAATAATAAAACATGCCGGAATCTAACATCACAATCGAAAGCGGGGAATTACCCGATGCAGCCTCCCAAACCTTAAGAAAAATCGACAACATACAATTGCCAATCGACAGAGGCGTAAACCCAGAGGATTTAACTAACGCCCCTGCAAAAGAAATGTTAACAAATATGGTGGAAGACGAAACACCCGAAGAAAGAGACCAGCGCCGGACAGGCAAACGATTAAACAACTAGCTATATAAAAAATCCGCTTTCGCGGATTTTTTATATTTGTAACTTCTTTTTAACCTTTTGCCCCTCGGCCGTGTCCATCACTTCGTACCCCAGCTCCTCAATTTGTTTTCTAAGTTCGTCGGATTTGCTAAAATCTTTCCCTGTTTTGGCCTGCTGCCTTTGCCCCAGCAAAATTGTGATACTGTCTGGAACATCTTGCTCTAAGCCGTTCCCTAAAACCCCAAACACTTTGTCTAGCACATCCTGATTTTCAGCCGCGCTGGCCAACGCCCTGGGAAAATTCAAATCATCATCTAAGGCCTTAGCCGCTCCGTCCGGTACCGACTCCGAAACGGCATTAAGCCGCTCGCGCGCGGTTTTTGCCGCCAGTAAATTTTCCCAAGTGAAATTTTGCTGTACGCGATAATGCGCATTCAAATAAAGATAGCGCAGATCCAAACCAGAAAAACCCTTACCCCTTAAATCTTTAACCGTATAAAAATTATTGAAACGCTTGCCCATTCGCTGACCGTCGACCAGCAAATGTTCGCAGTGGCACCAGGCTTTGGAAAACGGCTTATAAAACGGCTGGCTTTGCGCGATCTCGTTAGTGTGGTGGGGGAATATTAAATCCACGCCGCCGGTGTGGATGTCCGTCGGCTCGCCGTTAAAACCGATTTTGTTTATAACCGAGCACTCAATGTGCCAACCCGGCCGGCCCTTGCCCAAAACCGGATGGTCCCAAAAAATACCAGCGTCAGTCGCCGAATCGTGCGCCTTCCATAACGCGAAATCCGATAAGTTGTCTTTTTCGTATTCGTCCACCGCCACACGCGCGCCGACTTTTTTGCCTTCCAAAAATTTATGGCCTACCAGTTCGCCGTAATCGCCAAAGTCTTTTTGATACTTGTCGATGCTAAAATACGTGCTGCCGTCCTCGGCTTTGTACGCATAACCCTTATTAATTAATTCCACAATAAACTCCTGAATTTGCGGAATCACATCGGTCACGCGGATAAAAGTAATCTCATCTTTAGACACGTTGACTTCACCCAAATCCTGCAAAAATGCGTCTAAGTAAAACTTTGTGTACTCGCGCAAATTTTCCACTGTAGCACCAGAGCCGTATTTGGCAATCGTCCCTTTAATGGTTTTGTCATCTATGTCCGTAATATTCATGACCCATTTTGGATGGTAACCGTCGAACTTTAAAGTTCGATACAGCAAGTCGGCCAAAATATAGCTGCGCAAGTTGCCAATGTGGGCGTAATTGTAAACTGTCGGCCCGCAGGTGTAGAGGTTTAAACGGTCTTTATTGGGGATGTCTTTGAGAGATTTTGAAAGAGTATCGTAAAGTTTAAGCATAAAGGTATTTTAGCATATTAAAGAAAAAGGGTGGAAACGGCCGGAGGCACGACGGCGCGGCCGTTTCCATAAGTTCACGCAAGATACTTGCACCGTTGCCAACTCGCCACGGCGGGCGATTCGCAGAGCAGTCCCTCCAAGCAGCCCCCGCTGGCCCCAACCCGGCGGGCAAAAAAGTAAACCTCCCAGGACCGCCGCCGCCGCGGGCTTTTACGGAAACCATAACCCCAGGCCTCACGATAAAGCGCGCGACGCAAGGCGGGGTCCGAACCCGGCCGAAGGGATACGCTATAGCTTGCGTTCATGTTGCCTCCATATTTAAATACCCGACCTTTCGGCCGGGAATTCAGAGTGGATCAAAAAACCCTAACAATAATCCAACTCAAAATGCCCGGCCGCAAAGCCTGCGGCGCGACGGATAAAGCACTTTTGAGTTGAATAAATATACCGCATAAAACTAAATTAACAAAACACGCAAAGCTTGTCAACCATGGATGATTTTAAGATGCTGCTCGCGCAGCTTTTTGAGCCCGCGAAAATTGTGGTCTTCGGACAAAATTTTGGCCAGATGCAACCCGCCCATGAAATGCGGGGAGATTACGTAATCAATGTCTTGGGCGTAAAGGTGTTTGATTTCTTCCTCATCCTGCGCCAAAAAAATGAGCTTAGGCCGCGAGCGAGGCGCGTGTTTTTTTACCGCGTCAATCAAAGCCAAGTTATCGTTTAAATCCGGCACGGTCGAAATTATAACTTTAGCCTTGGACAAACTGACTTGTTCTTGAATGTACGGGTCGCTAATGTCGCCGCATATCGCGGGAATGTTCTGCTGCAAATAACGCTCAATAATTTCAGGATTAAAATCGACAATGACGAACTGGCGGTCTTGCTTGGTTAAAGCGTCAACCAGGTGGTGGCCCATGCGGTGGGCGCCCACCAGGACAATGTGGTTCTTAAGCACCAAATCGTGCAGGCCGCGCTCAGCCACGCCCCTGC
>JAGWQI010000041.1 GCA_028870105.1 Patescibacteria group bacterium | reverse complement strand
CTCCGACCGAAGACCGCAAAACAGCCGCCCCGCTTCACCCCCCTGTTAGCCATTCGCCCGACGGCAATGGACAGTAGGGCTAGAGAATTCTGAACCGGCGAAGGTTTGCGCAGTTTGGCGCCAACCTCCGTCGGTTTATGTTTTTTGGCAAATTTAAAGGCTCAACCCCAGTTGAGCCTTTAAATTACATTTCGTATTCGCTGTTTCCAGCGCTGCCTTCGTAAAAACATTTGGTGAAAGCTTCCATGTAGGCCTGGGCTTCTTTCGGGGTAATGCTGCCTTCCAGAAAAGCGTTTTCGACCATAGTTTCCATTACTTCGTCTTTGACTTTTTGTTTGTACGGAACCTTGCCCTCCTTTTCCAGCTCTTTGATGTAGGCCTTGGCGTCGCGTTTGGCGGCATCTATGGCCAGTTTCAAGCGCTCGGCACTTATGCGTCCGGTTGCTTTTAAAAAGTAATTCGTGTTTACGTTATTTATTTCGTCTTCGCGCATAGCGTTAAATTTATTTTTTCAAAACCGCCAAAAACGCTTCCTGGGGGATGTCGACTTTGCCGATCTTTTTCATTCTCTTCTTCCCGCGCTTTTGCTTGTTCAGGAGTTTCATTTTGCGCGTGACGTCGCCGCCATACAAATAACCGGTCACGTCCTTGCGCAAGGCGCTAATAGTTTCGCGGGCAATGACTTTGCCGCCAATGGCGGCCTGCAGGGCGATTTCAAACTGGTGTTTGGGAATAAGCTGCTTTAGCTTGCTGACCAGCTCCTTGCCGTCATTTGAGGCCGTGGAGCGGTGCATAATGGCGGCCAGCGCCGCGACCGGTTCACCGGCCACTAAAATATCCACTTTGACCAAATCCCCCACCCGCTCCTGCAAAAAATCGTAATTCAAACTGGCGTAGCCGGAAGAAACGCTTTTTAACTTGTCATAAAAATCTAAAATAATCGTGGACAAGGGCATTTCAAAATGCATATCCACCCGCGAACTGCCAATGTATTTTATGTCTTTCGATGTTGCCCGGCGCTGGGTGGCAATTTCCATAATCGGGCCAATGTAATCGGTGGGTGTTAAAATATTTACGGCCATCCACGGCTCGTACATTTCTTTAATAACGCTGGGGTCGGGCATTTCCGCGGGGTTATGGATATAAAGCTGTTGGCCGTCGGATTTAACAATGCGGTAAGCCACGCTCGGCGCGGTCAATACCAAATCCAAGTTATATTCGCGGGTCAGCCGCTCCTGCACAATATCCATATGCAGCAGGCCCAAAAAGCCGGTGCGGAACCCAAAGCCAATGGAAGGAATGTTAATGGGCTCGAATTCCAAAGCGGCGTCGGACAGTTTTAACTTTTCCATGGCGTCGCGCAGCAGCGGGTAGTCGTCCCCGCTCACCGGAAAAATAGTGGCATAAACCATGGGCTTAATGTGCTTGTATCCGGGCAGCGGCTTGGCCAAGTTTTTTTCTGAAGCCAAAGTGACGGTGTCGCCCACGCGGGCTTTGCTGACGTCGCGCAGGCCGGTAACAATGTAGCCGACCTCGCCGGTGTTCAGGCCGTCGCTTTTTTCCATTTTGGGATGGAAGTAGCCGACCTCGAGGCTTTCGGCCTCGGTTTGGCTGCCGAGCATAAAGATTTTTTCACGGTTTTTTAATTGGCCGTCAAACACGCGGACAAAGACTATCACGCCGCGGTGAATGTCGTAAGTTGAGTCAAAAATCAAGCCGCGGAAGGGTTTTGCCTGGGGCTGCGTGGGCGCCGGTACCCGGGTAATAACCGCTTTTAAAATGTCTTCCACGCCTTCACCGGTCTTGCCGGAAGCATATAAAATTTCGTCGTCGGTAAAGCCAAAAGCGGACTTAAGTTCATCCGCGGTTTTTTGGCGGTCGGAGTTGGGCAGATCGATTTTGTTGACGACCGGAATTAAAGTTAAGTTATGTTCCAGCGCCAGATAAACGTTGGCCAGGGTTTGCGCTTCAATGCCTTGGGTGGAGTCGACCACCAAAATCGCGCCCTCGCAGCAGGCCAAAGAGCGGCTGACCTCGTAGGTAAAATCCACGTGCCCAGGGGTATCAATTAAATCAAGTATGTAGTTTGTAGCTTGTAGTTGGTAGGCCATGCGGACGGGCTGCAGCTTGATGGTGATCCCCCGCTCGCGCTCTAAGTCCATTTGGTCCAAAAGCTGGTCCTTCATTTCGCGCTTGCTGACCGTGTGGGTAATTTCTAAAAGCCGGTCGGCCAGCGTGGATTTGCCGTGGTCAATGTGGGCAATAATGCAGAAATTTCGAATGTTTTGCTGCTCAGGCATGCGTTAATTTTAGCAGAAAGCGACCGCCGCGAAAAGGCTACGACAACCTAAACATTTTTTTAAAAAACGCGATAGCGGCTTTTGTCTGCGGCAGATTTAGCCTGTCGGCCGCGGCAAGGTATACCACGGTGGCCAGACCGACGCCCCAGGCGGATTGCAGCAAGATTCCCAACACAGTTCGCGTGTTCACAAATGGCGCAATGGCGTAAATCGCCACATAGCCGGCCAGGCCCATAATGATGCTGGCGGCGACAATACGGCTAATGCCGCTGGCCAGCGCGCCATCAAATTCCAAAATCGGACGCTGGTCTTTGCCGAATTCCTTGGCTAAACTGTGGCGCAACAGAATAAAGAGCACCAGACAATTAAAAATGCTGGCCAAAGAGAAGCCTAAAGCAATGCCTTCCACGCCGGAAGTCTGCGCCATTAGGCTGGCGCCGAGCGCGCGCACGCCAAACACTAACTGGTTGGTGGCTAGCCAGTATGACAAGGTAATATTTATGGCCATGCTAATTAGGCCGACTAAAACCGGGGTCTTGGTGTTATGGCGCGCGTAAAAAGCCCGGGAAAACAGCGGGACTAGCGCTTGGGCAAACAGCGAAACCGCAAAAATTCCCAGAGTGTTAAAAGTGGCAATGGTATTTTCCCAGTTAAATTTGCCGGCGCCATAAACTAAACGCACCAAATACGCGCGGAATAGCAGCATTAAAATCGAAATCGGAATAATAAAAAATAAAATTTGGTTCATGGTTTTGGCCAAGGTTTGGGCAAAGTCTTCGTGCTGGCGGCGGGCAAACTGCTCGCTGAGCAGCGGAAAAGCCGCGACCGCAATGGAAATGGCAAAAATGCCGATGGGTACGGCCTGGAGGTTATTGGCCAAGTTTAGAACCGTGATGGTCCCGGAAACAAGCAGTGAGCCAATGACTGAGCCAATAAGCAGGCTGATTTGCGAGGGGTCAAGCCCAAAAATTCGAGGTACGAACAGCTTGCCGATTTTTTTAACGCTGTCGTCGGTGAGTTCCAGCGCCGGTTGCCATGTAAAGCCATGCCGAAACGCTTCTATAGCCTGCACGCCCAAATGCAGTAAGGCCCCTAGAATTACGCCCAAGCCCAAACCGGTTAAGCCAAAGCGCGGATAGAGGTAAATCAAGCCAAAAATAATGCCGAGATTGTACAAAATCGGCGCCAAGTTGGCCATAAAAAAACGTTTTTGCGAGTTGAGGATGCTGCCAAAAACGTTGGAGACGGTAAAGATTACCGGCGACCACAAAAATATTTTGGTCAGCAACAGCGTTTGCTCAAACTTCCAACCGTTGAAACCGGGCACCAGCAAATGGGTCAGCGGTTTCGCCAGCAGCGTAAGCATCAAGCACAGCGCCAGCATTGCTAAAAAAGAAAAATTCAAGATCGTATTGGCAATCTTGTAAGCGCGTTTTTGGTCTTTAATTAGCCATTCGGTAAACACCGGAATGAACGCTACCGACAGCGTGCCTAAGACCAGCAGGTTAAAAATAAAGTCCGGGATGCGAAAGGCCGCGTAATAAATATCAAGCGTATCGCCGGCCCCAAAATGGCTGGCGAATAAGCGATCGCGCATAAGCCCAACCACGCGCGAGAGCAATGTTAAGACGCCAATAATCACGGCGGCGCGCGAGAGGCTAAATTTGTCTTCTAAGTTTAAAAATCGTCTCATATCGGGTTATTTTAGCACTAACGGATTTGAAGGCCAAGCTGGTTTAAGGCTAGCGCTTTTCGATGACCCAGCCCCAGATTTTGTCGCGGTCCAGCTGGTCCGTTTGGCTTAACTGGTCTGTGCTTAAGGTTTGCGGCGAAAAGCTGCTCCAGGCCAGACGCCAGCCGGCAAAATTGAGGGAATAGGAAAAATTACCGGTTTCGGCTCCGGCTTGCTTTTGCAAAAGCAAGCTAAAATGGTCGAGGCGGCTTAACTTAAACGGCAAGGTGTACGACAGGCGGACCGTCTTGGTTTGCCCGCCTTTAACCGTTAGCCAGTTGCCAAAAAAAGTTTTTCCGGCTTCTTGGCCGATGCTGGTGCCGCTGGTTAAATCTTTAACTACGCTTTTTTCCCAGGCTTCCACGTCGGGGTTTAGAGCGTAGCCGTCGGTTGGCGGCAGCGGCGTGGTGTTGTAGTCAAACCCCAAATTTTCGGTGAGTTTGGCGCCATTCGGCACTAAAATACGGATAAAACTAACGTTTTGCGTGCCATCCATATCGGGCATGGTATTAGTCCGCGTAATGGTTAAATCGTCGCGGACGCTGCCGTCGGGATTAATGGTTGTGGTCAGGTTTAAATTTTGTTTAATGTAAAGATCGGTTTTAGTGCCACCTAAGTTGGCGCTAATGATGCTTAAGTAATCGCGATCCGTATCGCTCACCCGCCCGCCCCAATCAAACGACTCAATTAACCCCTGGGTTTGGCTATCACGGCTGTAAAGTAGCAATTGTTTTTTTGATAGATTTTGTTGCAGGATCGCGAAAATCTGCGGCAGTTGGTCTTTGGGCAATGAACTGAGCTTTTGTAAAAGCACGGGCAGCAAATCAGCCAAAATTTGTTTGGGTTTGTTGTCCGCTTGCCCGGCGCCAAGCGAAGAAGCAACCTGGGTGCGCTCGACAAAATTGTCCGCGGTCAGCGTCAGGCCGTAGCGCGGCAAATTAATTGGACCAACCAGGTTTAGCAGGTCTTTAATTAAGTCCGGAGTTAGCAGTAGGATTTCGTCGGGGGTTTCCCCGCCTTCCTGCTCGTAAAAATCGGTCAGGATCCGGGCCGATTGCGGCCAGTCGGCGAACCAGTTGCTATCCCGCAAGAACCAGCGGTCGTTGACGTTGTAAACCGGGAAAGGCGGCCGGACTTTTTTTGTTAGCTGCCCGTCAAGATCGTAAATGCTGCTAATGTTGGATTTCAAAATTTTGCCGTCGTTCAGTTCAAAATCCCCGAACGTGCCTAAAAATCCGCCGACCGGCCGAAGCTCATTGTTATTAGCCATGAGCACGAGTAAATGTTTTTGCCCGGCTAAAAGTCCGGCTAAAATGTTAACGCTGTCCTGGAAGCTGCCGAGGGCGCTGCGCAGATCAACCAAGTCCCCGCTGAGGCGGCTAAACTTTTCGCGATAGTTAGCCGGCAGCGAATCGGGGTTAACCTGGGCTAGCAAGTTGGCGGCGGCCAAGGATTTTTGGGAGGCAAAGTCCGCCAAGTCCGCCAAGCCGGCCAGGTCAGGCGGCTGGCCGTCCGCCGTTTGTAGTCCGGCGGCGGAAATGTTCAGGGCCTGCGTCTTTTTATAGGCGTCGGTAAAATCAATGCCGGCGGAAGAGAGTAGTTGCGCGGCTCGCAGCAAATTGTCGGAGTCCTTTTTTTGCGGCAGGACGTTAATTATCTGCCGCAATAAAAAGTCTTCGTCGGCAAGTAACTTTGAGCCTTGCTCAAAGCTATTGTATGCGACTATAAATTTATTTTGCGCGGCGTTAAAATTTTTGCCAGCCAAGGCGTTTTGCGCCTCAATTAAGTATTGCCCGCCCAAGCTCCCCGTTTGAATTAACTCGTCTTTTAAATGGAACGCTCGAGCTAATAATTTGAGGCCGCTGAATCCGGCTAAAACAACAAAGGCGGCAGCTAAAAATACGGCAACGGTCGTCGGCAGGTTGGCGTCCCTAAGAATTTTTAGGCGCAGGCGCAAATAATGGGCGGTGGCCTTAAGTTCGTTTTGAGCGGCTCGCAGCGGGCGCCGCGCGGCGTAAACAAGTTTGAGTCCAACGCCGTAGCAAATTTCGAAGAGCAGCTCAAATAAGCGGCCGATCGCGCTTGACGATCCCCGGTCGCGGCGCTTGCCAAAATCGTCTTTCTTGCCGCCGCGGGCCGGCGCGAACGAATGGAAGTGATGGGTGTAAAATTTAAAAAGTTTTTTTTGTTTAGCCATGGGCGTTAAGCGCTTTGCCGCGCGATGTTAAGCATAATGCCAATAGCGCTGAGGTTAACCAATAAAGACGTACTCCCATAGCTGAAGAACGGCAATGGAATGCCGGTTAGCGGCAAAAGGTTCACCATGGCGCCAATATTAATGACGGCTTGAATAATGATCCAAAAGGTAATGCCGAGAGCGGTCATGCGGCCAAAAGTATCCGGCGCGTTCTTTGCCACGGAAAAACCTTTGAGCGCGAACAGGCCAAAGAGAACTAATAAAATTAAAATACGGAAAAAACCCAGCTCTTCGGCGGCCACCGCAAAAATCGAGTCGTTCATGACTTGGGGCAGGTAGTTGTGCTTTTGCCTTGAAAGTCCGTAACCGTAGCCAAAGAGCCAGCCGCTACCCACGGCCAATAGCGCTTGATTAATATGGTAACCAATGCCTTGCGGGTCGCTTTGGGGGTTTAAAAAGACTAACAGCCGTTTGGCGCGATATGGTTCCAGCTTAATGACGGCATAAAGTAATAGCAGGGTGCTAACTACGGTCCAGAAAAAATATTTCCAGCTGATGCCCGAGGCAAAGAGCATTGCCGCGGCGATGCTGACTAAAACCAGCATCGTGCCTAAGTCCGGTTGCCAAAGTATTAGCAGCGCGTATAAGGCAATGACCACCAAGGAAGGCAGCAGCCCGAAAGAGAAATCATTAACTTTGCGCTTGTCCGCCCACGAGGCGATATAAAAGATGATCGCCAGTTTCGCCAGTTCGGAAGGCTGGAAAAAAATCGGGCCAATATGGACCCAGCGTTCTGCGCCGCCGGCGCCGAAGCCCAAACCGGGCACTTTGACTGCGCCCAAAAGCGCCAAGGTCGCGAGTAAAAACACCGGCAAAATTTTTTGCCAAACGTGGTAATCGACCTTAGATAAAATGAGCATGGCAATTAACCCAAGCAGGCCGCCGTAAAGCAGCTGATGGTAAATGTAGTAGGTCGAGTTGCCAAAATTTTTAAACGATTCTACGGTCGAGGCCGAATATAAAATCGTCAGGCCAAAAATTAACAGCAGCAGCACCAGGCCGAGTAAGCCGTAATCGAGTTTAGTTTGTTTTTTTGTCATTAAAAAGTTTGGATTTGTTCCTTAAATTGCAGGCCTCGATCTTTATAGTTTTCGTACATGTCAAAGCTGGCACAGGCCGGACTCAGCAGCACCACGTCGCCGGCCTCGGCTACAGATTTAACTTGTTCAAATATCTCCGGCGTTGACGACGCTCCGGTAAAAAGGCGGGCTTTCGTTCCGCCGGCGTTAATTATTGCTTGGTTAATTTTTGGGGCTTCTTCCCCAATTAAAATCAGCGCTTTAATGTTTGCCTTGCGCGCAATAATACGGCCAAGCTGCGTAAAGTCCGAATTTTTGGAAGAACCGCCCAAAATCACAATCTCTGGTTCAAAAAACGACTCAATGGCGGCAATCGCGGTTTCCGGCGTAGTCGAAAAAGAATCATTATAAAATTTAACGCCTCGTTTTTCGGCGGCAAATTCCAAACGATGCTCCAGCCCTCGAAATTCAGCCACGGCATCGTGAATTGATTTAATGTCTGCACCGGCAATGGCTGCTGCCAAAGCCGCGGCACAGACGTTTTGCCAGTTATGTTCGCCGCGGAGCTGTAGTTCTTGCGTTTTTATGAACACCTCAACTGCGGCTGAGGTGTTCGCCTTCAAGGAGAACTCGCCGTTATGGACCCAGCAATTAGCCGGATTTTGAGTGCTGAAATAAAGCTTTTGCCCTTGTCCCTGCTTGCCTATGGCCGCAGAATTCGGAAAATCGGCGTTGATTATGGCAAAGTCACTTTCCAACTGAAACTTGGTTATGGCGGCTTTGGCCGCAAGGTATTCTTCCTGGTTTTGGTGGTAGTCTAGGTGTTCGCTGGTGACCATAAGCACAACACCAATGTGGGGACTCTTGCGGAGATCCTGGAGCTGGAAGCTGGAAAGTTCGTAAATCACCCAGTCGTCTGCTTTAAGCTCTTCCAAAATTTTCAAAGGCTGGGTCGTTCCAATGTTGCCGGTCAAATAGGTTTTAGATGGAAGCTTGTAGCTTGTAGCTTGTCGGTTTAGTATTTCGAATATTAAAGAAGCTGTCGTGCCTTTGCCTTTCGTGCCGGTGACGCCGATTATTTTGGCCGGACAATGGTCAAAGAACCATTTGGCTTGGGAAGTTAGCTGTAAATTGTCGGTTGTTAATTGCGAAATTTTAATTCCCGGACTTCTGAACGCGACATCAAAGCCTTTAAGTTCCAAAAACGCGTCGGGACCGAAAATAAAATTCAGACCCAGCGCCTGTATCCGCCTTTGGTCTTCGGCTGGCCATTCCTGCCACGGGCGCTGATCAAAGAGCACGGGTTTAATGCCGTGCCTCAGTAGGTATTGCGTAACGGCTCGCCCTTCCTGGCCAAACCCTAAAACCGCGACAAGTTTTCCTTGCAAATCATCGATTTTCATGTGTAATTATCGTAATTATTTTACCATACTTGCGTCCAAAATAAAAACCGGCCTGGGCCGGCCAAAGGTTCGTTTACCGCTGAATGCGTTTTTTGTGTTTAATTTTTCCTCAAAGCATAGCCAGGCAGTTTGCCGGTGGGTTTACCGCTGCTAAAAACCTCTTGGCCGTTGACAAAAACGCGTTCAATACCCTTGCTGAACTGGTACGGGTTTTCGTAAGTGGCGCTGTCGTTAACAGTGCTTTCGTCAAACAGCACCAAATCCGCAAAATTGCCGATTTTAATTTCTCCGCGCTTTTTCAGACCGATTTTTTTAGCCGGGCCCGAACTTAATTTTTTTATGGCTTCGGCCAGGTTTTGTTTTTTATTTAACGCCAGGCGTAAAAATTTGGGCGCGGCGCCAAAGCAGCGCGGATGCACCAGGCGGTGGTGTTCGGAAAAACCAAAGCCGGCGCCGTCGGTGCCAATAAATGAGAGCGGATGCAGCGCCAACTCTTCGGCTTGGGTTTGGTCTAAAGCCTGTTCAAAGACCATCACTTCGCTGCCGCCATTTTCTATTAAGTGGAGCACGGCCTGTTCGCTGGAGCTTTCCAGGTTCTTGGCTATTTGGCCTATGGTCTTACCCGTAAAATTCAGCTTATTGCTGGTTGAGGCCACCAATAGCGACGGAAATTTAACGTCGCTGCTGTTTAAGTAGGCTAAAATTTTATTTTTTTGCACGGGGTCGGCAAAATGGCTAAGCATGGCCGCCCGCCCGCCCTCAATCGCCCATTTGGGCAAATAAGAATAGAGCACCTGCCAAATCCGGTCATAAGGGTAAACATCAAAGTGCACGCGCATGCCTTTATGGTACGCGGAATCAATGCGGGAAACTACATCGTCGAATTTGTGCCAGTTAGACTGCCCCTTAATTTTTAAGTGCGAAATTTTTAAGTTCAGCTCGGTGCTCCTGGCGACATCGAGGATTTCTTCCAGGGCCTCCACAACCTCCGAGCTTTCGCTGCGCAAATGCACCGAAAACAGCGCGTCAGATTTTTTTATAGCTTTCGCAAGCTCAAATAATTCCAGCTCGGAAATAATAATCTCATGGGCGTACGATAGGCCGCTGGATAAGCCGAAGGCGCCGGCTTCTAGCGATTCAGCCAGAATTTTTTGCAGCGCGACCATTTCCTCTTTTTGCAGGGGCCTGATTTCATCGCCGATAATGCCGCGACGCAAGGTTGCGTAGCCAACCAGGCTGGCTACGTTGCAAGCCAGCGGCTGTTTGGCTAAAACCCGCAGGTATTCGTCGAATGATTGCCAGTTAACGTTAATGCCTTCGAGCGTGTGCCACTTTTGAATGGCTAAAAGAGAGTGCTTGCTGAGCAAAGGCGCTAAACTAGCGCCGCAGTTGCCCACTAAAACAGTGGTATAACCTTGGCTTATTAAACTGTCTTGGGTTGGGTTATCGAATAATTGGAAATACGCG
>JAGWQI010000040.1 GCA_028870105.1 Patescibacteria group bacterium | reverse complement strand
GTTAAAATTAACCAAATATAATTTTTATCTGCGAAAGGAAACTATGCTGAACAAAAAACAATGGCTGTTTGTAGGGCTTTTTTCCCTCCTGGGCCTGTTAGCCCTGCAAGTGCCGCTGACGCACTTATCTGGCTCAAAAGCCACTTTTACCTTATTTGATGCTTTCGGCCCCATCGCCACGGGTTTTATTGGCACTCTGCCCGGCCTGTTGGCCGTACTTCTGATGCAGTTGGCGAATTTTGTATTGCACGGCGCCAAAGTTTTAGATGCCGGCACCATAATTCGTTTTTTCCCCATGCTGTTCGCGGCGCTATACTTTGGACGCAACAGCAAGCTAAACTTCATCATTCCAGCACTGGCCATAGTGGCCTTTAACCTCAACCCCATTGGCCGTTCGGCTTGGGTCTATTCCATGTATTGGCTCATCCCCATAGCTTGCTATTTCCTTTACCAAAACTCCCTCTTGGCCCGCAGCTTAGGCGCGACTTTTACCGCGCACGCGGTGGGCGGCGCCATGTGGGTTTGGGCGTTTAATCTGCCCAAGACCGCTTGGCTGGCGCTCATCCCGGTCACCGCCATTGAACGCGGCGTTTTTGCCCTAGGCATTGCCGCGACGTATGTGGTCATGAACAATATTTTAAACTTTTTGGTCCAAAAAAAATTCGTGAAATACGAAGGTTTGGTTAACCAAAAATACGTCTTTAAATGGAAGCCTGCTTAAGTTAATAAACGGCCTGATGGATTGAAATTTCTCTGGTTTTTAGATATACTACTTGGGATCTGAAGATCAAAAAAGATTCATCGGGCTGTAGTATAGTGGTAGTACGCGTCCATGGGGTGGATGTAGTCTGGGTTCGATTCCCAGCAGCCCGACCAGCAAATAAACAAGCCGCCGAAAGGCGGCTTTTAAAAAAGGAGCCCCGGTCCACCTCGCGTAATCTGCCAAATTAGGCAGGCGCAAAATGTCCGGGGCGTGTTGGTTAAGCGGCAGCTCTGGCGGCGGCGAGTTCTTTGACTCGCTTTAAAAAAGCGGTGCGATGTTTCGTGGGCAGGATTGTCGGCCTTGAGCCGCGCACGGTCCGAAAGAGCCGGATGTATTCCATCTCTCTGGCCCGTAGCATCGCCAGGCGCTCCGGCGTCTGTAAACTGCGCGGACCAAAGTGCCGGTTTAAGATGCTTGCTATCTCCAGCTCTAGAGCCAGAATTTCGCCATTGGCCTGGGAAGGCCAAACCGTCTTCATGTACCCCCTCCTTCTTTGCACACCAGCCTGAATCTGAGCTATCCGATTCAGGCTGCTATGCAAAAACCCGCCGGCGCTAGGGCCGCGGGTTCAAAATTCTTAACTCTGAATTCAAAATCTTTTATCCCGCGCCCATTTTGCCAATATTAATTACCCCGACGGCTACGGGGACAATAACAATAATAACTTGGGCGGTTTGATAATTCATAACGAAATAAAAATTTGAGAAGTGGCAGCCGGAGGAAGCAGCTGTCGGTCCATTGCAATTTTCCCGTATCCCGGGGTCTAGATGACCGAACAAGCATGCTTCCAACCGGCTTCGGTTGAAACGAAATCGTGGTTGCCTGGTCTGGGCCACGGCTTCGTTATTTCTACGCTGACAAGTCCGGGTTTAACTTGTGGTTTCCCCCTAACCTGCCAGGAGTAAGTTAGACTTCCATCCCGCGCTTGTGCAGGATCTTGCGGATATTCCGCCCCTTCCTGCGCTCGCGCTTCGTCGCATCGCCAATCCTCACGTACATCTCGATCAGCTTCGAAGTGTCCAACTTCCTCATCTTACAGCCCTCCTGGGCGTTTGATAAGCCTACCCCAATACAGCAAAGGGTCGACCAGCGTCCGGCAAGCCGGACGATTGCCACCGCAACGGGTGACAATATTTCTTGAGCTCTCCGCTCAAAAAGTTTTATCCAATAATTTAGACAAAACTTCTTAGGCGTCAGCTTAACAAAAATCCCCGCCTTTTTGCGGGGTTTGGTTTAGGTCTGCCCAACATTTTGCGCCTATACCTTACCCCGCGTGTTTACCCAAAAAGCCTTCTTAACGAAGACCGGGCGAATAACGGAAATAAGACAAAGGTGTTTATTCATCGTAATTTCTCTAAAAGTAATTTAATTATACCAAAATATAGAAATTTGTCAAAATTTATTATTACTTGGCTTATTTAAAACCAATTTTAGGTATGATGGTATCATACCTAATCGGACACAGTCATACTTATCCCCAAAAAGCCAAAAAATTATAAACACCCGTCGGATTTGCAAATACCAGCGCGCGGATCTAATCCGGCGCGAATCCATAACCGCTAAACAGTAATATACCCGCCGGTTTCCGCCGCGTACCGCTCAGCCATGCGCCGCACTATTTCGTCCAACTCCTCGTCGCTGAAAAAGTCTATGGTGATTTTGCCGCCCTTGCCCTGCCGCTGAATCTTAACCTGCGTGCCCAACTTCCCGCGCAATTCGGTCTCTAGGGCCATTAGCTTCGGATCAGGCGCGGCGGCGTCCATTTGCCGTTTAGCCGTGAGCTCACGCACCTTGGCCTCCACCTGGCGCACGTTCAAATTATGCTCCAGCACCATTTTGTACATCAGCAGCATTTTTTCCGGATCGTTCAAGCCCAATATGGCGCGCGCGTGGCCTTCCATAATTTTGCCTTCCACCACGCCGCGCTGAATCTCGGCCGGCAAATTCAGCAGGCGCACGGTATTAGCCACGGCCGGACGGCTTTTGCCCACCTTTTTAGCCACCTGGTCCTGCGTCAAATTGAATGTCTTCATGAGACGCTCATAAGCCTGCGCTTCTTCGATAGGATTAAGCTCCTTACGCTGAATATTTTCAATCAACGCGACTTCCAGCTTAGTTTGGTCGACCATCTCCTTTTTAATGATCGCGGGCACAAACTTAATGCCGGCCAGCTGGCAGGCGCGGAAACGGCGCTCCCCCACTACCAACTCATAACCAATCGGGGTCTTGGTGACCACCAGCGGCTGGATAACGCCGTGCTCTTTAATGGAATCGGCTAGCTCCTTAAGTGCCTGGGGCTCAAAAGTCTTCCGAGGCTGGAACGGATTAGGCGCGATTAACGCCACTTCAATTTCCTCAATCTTGGCGTCGCGGTAGCTTAGCGGCTCGCTGGCCGCCGGCATAGGCGTGGCCACGACTGGCGCGGGCGCTAATTGTGGATTGGTTAAAGATTCCAAAGGCTGAATGCTGATGTTTGGCGCTTGGCCTAAAGTATCGTCCATAGCTTTAGTTTCACCCTCCAAAGTAAGATAATTACCTTAAAATCTTAACAAATTTTTCGGCCAAATACAACCGGCCGTGAAACCCTTTACTCACAGCCGAAGATTTGTTAAGATAATGAAGATTTTTGCCGGTGTGGTGGAATTGGCAGACACACACGCCTCAAGAGCGTGCGCCTAACGGCATGTCGGTTCGACTCCGACCACCGGCACCAAAAAATCCCGCCTCTGGGCGGGATTTTTTTATCACCTGATTAGCAAACTATACAAACTCACGTACGCCAGATACCCGGAAAGCAACCCGGTAGGCAAAGCCCAAACGACGTCGCTAATTTCGTGGTATGCCAGCACAACGCGGCCAGGGGCGATTAACAACGGCAGTGGCAATAACAGCCAGCCCCAAGCCGGAAAGAGCAAAAAAATCACCAGGCTAATGGCAACCGCAGTCGAAACATGTTCCGAGGGAAAGGCGTCATACTCGTGATCCTTCCAGGACATTAGCCACCAACCCAAAGTGTTTAAATTCAGCCGTTGGTACGGGTGCGGCTTGCGGCGGAAATGATGGATAATTTCGCAAATTACATACCGGTTAAGCAGTCCGGCCACGGCAGCAAGCAGTAGTGCCCGCCAATTTTGCCAACTCATTGCCAGCAGCCAAACTCCCGCGGCTCCGTAGAGTAAAATCGCGTATAGCCCCCAAAACGACCAAAACCGGCGGAAAAAACCGCCTCGGGCAAGACGCTCTTGCCAATGCCTATAAGTGGCGTCGGAAATTTGAAACATTATCTTCTTATAAACGCCACGGCGATCACCAAAGCGGCGGCCAGCACGCGGTACCAAACGAAAATTTTATAATCATGCTTAGCCAAATAGCGCAGCATGTATTTTATGGAAAGGAACCCAAAAATCGCGGCGGTTATAAAACCCGCGGCCAGCTCGCCGGAAGTCACGCCGT
Source organism: Patescibacteria group bacterium (assembly GCA_028870105.1). Lineage (GTDB taxonomy): Bacteria > Patescibacteriota > Doudnabacteria > UBA920 > UBA920 > JAJYJE01. The sequence goes on along the minus strand of JAGWQI010000040.1, from coordinate 6,047 downwards.
CGTGGAAGTGCTTAATGCTGACCAACCCCGCGCCAAAAATAATGGGCATGGACATTAAAAAGCTAAACCGCGCCGCGTCCTCCCGATTAAAGCCAAGGCCCAAACCCGCGGCAATGGTCGAGCCGGAGCGCGACACGCCCGGGATTACCGCCACGGCCTGGGACAAGCCAATCCACAAGGCGTCTAACCAGGTAATGCGGTCTAAATTCTTTTTCTTTTTGCCGTACATATCCGCCGCCCACAGCACCATGCCAAACACCGCCAGGGTCAGCGCAATATGGACCGGGTTACGGAATACGGTTTCAGCCTTCTTTTCCAAAAGGTAACCAATAATCGCGCCCGGCACCGAAGCAATAATTAACAACCAAGCCAGCTTTTGGTAAATATTCTCCTGCAAGTCGCGGGTCTTGGAACTCAGGGAATGGAAAAAACCTTTTATGATCAAAATGACGTCTTGCCAATAGTAAACCAGCACGGCTAAAAGAGTGCCCCAGTGAAGGGCCACATCAAACCCAAGCCCCGGGTCTTTCCAGTTAAACAGCCACGGGGCAATAACCAAATGCGCCGACGACGAAATCGGCAAAAACTCACCCAAACCCTGCACCACACCCAAAATCCCGGCCTGCAATATTGTCATAGGAATCTAATCCTCTAGCGCCATAAAATTTATGGCGAAATTTTAATTTCTTAACTTGTATTGTCTTAACGCCGCGCACCGGTTCATTCTATTCCGGGCACGGGAAAATTTTTGCATAAATCCTTTATTTCCCCGCGAATCTCTTTGAGTCTTAAATTATTTTTTATCTCAACCTTAAACTTATTAATGTAAGCCGCGCGCTCTTCCTTTTTTTCCGGCAATCGGTAGGATTTAATCTGCTCTAAGGCCCGCGCGATCCAGTCCCCCACCTGCCGCATTTCCGCTTCCTTAAATCCGCGAGTTGTCAGCGCCGGGCTGCCTAAACGCACACCGCTAGGATAAAAAGGCGAAGCCGGATCTTTAGGGATGGTATTTTTGTTAGTGGTCATGCCGGCGGCTTCCAGCGCCTCCTGCGCGAACACGCCTCCGCCCGGACCAAGCAACGGGACCAGATCCAAAAGTAACAAATGGTTTTCCGTTCCGCCGGAGACCAACTTTAGTCCGTGTTTGGCCAAACTTTCGGCCAGCGCCTGGGCGTTTTTTACAATCTGCCGCCCATAATCTTTAAATCCTTCCGCGGCGGCTTCCTGCAGGGCGATGGCAATGGCCGCGGTCTGGTGGTCGTGCGGGCCGCCCTGCAGTCCCGGAAAAATCGCCTTGTCGATCCGCTCGGCCAAAAGCGGGTCTTTTTGCGCGCCTTTGTCGGTGACCATAATCATGCCGCCGCGCGGGCCGCGCAAAGTTTTATGCGTAGTGGTAGTAATAATATGCGCGTAATGCGCGGGTGTCGGATGGGCGCCGGCCACAATCAGCCCGGCCACATGCGCGATATCCGCGGCCAAAAAAGCGCCGACCTCATCGGCAATCTCCGCGAACTGTTCGTACTCAATTTGGTACACGTAAGCCGTAGCGCCGCACCAAATTAACTTTGGCTTGTGCTGGCGCGCCAACTGGCGCAACTCGTCAAAATCCACGCGCCCATCGTCTTTCACGTGATAGCCGAAAGTCTTATAAAACACGCCGGTGGCGCTAACCTTCCAGCCGTGGGTCAAATGCCCGCCGTCAGGCAAGTTTAAACCCAAAACCACATCGCCGGGCTGGCAAGTGGCCATGTACACGGCCAAGTTAGCCGGGCTGCCGCTGTAGGGCTGGACGTTGGCATGCGCCACGCCAAACAATTTTTTGGCGCGCGCAATGGCCAGCATTTCAATGTCGTCAATAAATTCGTTGCCGCCGTAGTAGCGCCGTTTGGCGTAACCCTCGGAATATTTGTTGGTTAAAATCGACCCCATTGCTTCCATCACGGCCGGCGAAGTATAGTTTTCCGACGGGATCAATTCCAAACCGTCTTTTTGCCGGACTGACTCCTGCTGCAAAAAGCCGTAAATCTCAGGATCTTGCCGCTGAATATTTTGATATTTCATCTGTTAAAAAATTAATGGTAAAGCAAACACGCCTACTTTCCACTGCCTTAAAAGTAGGCTTGACCTTACCACTCCAAATTCTGGAATTTGATTTGCAGTCTGGATTTTTGCATAGAGTCTACAAGCTACTACCTACCGGCCACAGCCAGCTAGATAAACATATATAGCAGGCTATACAGCCCGCCTAAAATAAATAGTACCATAAAGCTGCCGGTCAGGCCAAACAACAAAGCGCCCAAGAGGCAGGCCGAAAGCTTGCCTACCGAAAGCGACTGCTCAAAGAACACGGCGTACGGCACCACGTGCGTGGCCTCGGCCCGCAAATACGTGACCGTGGAAATCGGGATAAAATCCATTTCCTTGCTGGCGCGCGAAAGGGTATCCAAAGTAAATACGTTCCAAATGCTGCTGGCGGTCAGGCGCGCGAACCACACCAGGCTGCTAAAAAATGCGCCCAATTTAATTAGCACCCGCTTGGTATATTGGTCGGTTATTTTGCCGATGATTAAAGCCAGCACCGCGGCGATAAAGCTCGCTACTGTAGCCACCGTGCCGGTCTTTTCGTAATCTTTAGCCACAATGTAAATAAATATCGGCCAAATTGTTAAGACTAAAAGCTCTTCGCCAAAACCCACATAGCCTAAAAATTTTTTGGGAAAATCGTGAAGCAGTTTAAAGGTATCGCGATAAAGGTAAGGCTTGGGCACAAACGTTTCGCGCTTGGTGAACAGCGGCATTACGGAAAAACAATAAACCAACGAAGCCACCACAAACGTCGCGGTCATCCCAAAATGCTGGGCCATGAAGCCGCCCAGAAAAGGACCGACAATCTGCGACAAGCCAATAGTAGCGTAAACTACGCTAAACTCCCGGCCGACCTGGCCCTGATCCGCATAGCGCGCCATGAGCGCGTGAAAGCCCGGCCAATACAAAGATTTTTGCAGCGCCAAGGCAATGGCCGAAACTACCACCAGACCCGGATTGTCTCGAGCCAAAAGCAGCAGCACCCAATACAAAATTTGGAACGGTACGCTCATGGCTATAGCGTGCTTATAACCGTAATTGCTGGCAAATTTCGCGCCGAGGATAATCGTTGGAATGTAGACCGAATATACAATGGCAAAAAACAATAACACCTGCGACACGGTAAAATGCAAAATACTGTACAAAAATATTGGCTCAAACACCATGGCAATAGACAACGCTAAATTGCCAATGGCCGAAGCCGCGAACAGCTCGCCAATTTCCTCGCGCACAGTTTTGCTAAAGTACGAGGGGATGTGATAGTGGGATAGCATTTTTGTTTCAGGATACGGATTACCGATTTATTACGGATATACCGATATCAGTATATCGGTAAAAATCTGTACTCGGTATACTCTAAATAACAAAGTTAATCAGCCTGTTGGGCACAAAAATCACGCGTTTAATATTCTGCCCGCCGGCAACCGGCATGGCCTGCCGCGTGACTTCCGCTTCCGGGGCGTTATGCGGGACCGTTAACCGGCTTTTGACCTTGCCATTAATTTGCACGACAATCTCAACTGTATTGTCTACTATTAATTTTGGGTCATATTGCGGCCAGGCCTCGGTTTGCAGCGAAGACGCGCGCTTAGTCGCCGACTGGCCGAGCAACTGATTTAACTCTTCGCTCATGTGCGGCGCGAACGGATATAGCAGCTTTAAGAACGTCTTGATGGTCGTCGCGCTGACCGGCTCATCCTTCACCGTGTTATGGAATTCCATAAAACTAGAAACGGCCGTGTTAAAACTAAAGGACTCAATGTCTTCGGTAATTTTTTTGATGAGTTTATGCAGCGCCCGCCGGACCTTTTCCGGCTCGCCCGATTGCGTTGTCTGTTGCCTATTGCCTGTTGCCTGCTCATTCGCCCACGCCCACACCCGGTCCAAAAAACGCTTTATACCAACCATGCTCTGGTCGTTCCAGGCAATCGTGTCTTCGTGCGGACCCAAAAATAACTCGAACATGCGCAAGGTGTCCGCGCCGTACAGTTTAACCACATCCTGCGGGTTAACCACGTTGCCGCGGCTCTTGCTCATTTTTTCCCCGTCCGGGCCTAAAATAATGCCGTGTGGTTTACGCTTTTGGTAAGGCTCTTTGGCGCTAACCAGTCCTTGGTCGTGCAAAAATAAATTCCAAAACCGGCTGTAGAGCAAATGCAAAGTGGTATGCTCCATGCCGCCAAAGTACACGTCCACCGGCGTCCAGTACTTTTGCTTCTTTAGGGAGGCAAATTCTTTTTTATTTTTTGGATCGGTATACCTTAACCAATACCAGCTGCTGCCAGCCCACTGCGGCATGGTGTTGGTTTCGCGCTTGGCCGGCGCTTTACACTTAGGACATTTTACATTAACCCACTTCGATATGGCGGCTAAAGGCGACTGCCCCGTGCCGGTCGGCTGGTATTTTTTCACGGGCGGCAATTTGACCGGCAAATCCTTTTCCGGTACCGGCACAATGCCGCACTCCGGGCAATGGATAATCGGGATCGGCTCGCCCCAATAGCGCTGGCGGCTAAAAACCCAATCGCGCAATTTGTAATTTACCACGCGCCGACCATAACCCTGCGCTACCATATAATCCATAATCTTTTCCGTGGCTTCGTGAATGCCCAAACCGTCTAAAAACCCGGAATTAACCATAACACCTTCGTCTTCCTGAACCTTTTCCACGCTGTCTATCGGACCGACGTCGTTTGCGTCCTTTTGCACCACCCGCACAACCGGAATGTTAAAAACCTGAGCGAATTCAAAATCACGCTTGTCATGGCCGGGCACGCCCACCACCGCCCCAGTACCCACGTTGCCCAGCACATAATCGGCCACGTATAACGGCATGCGGTAGTCATTTAAAGCGTTAACGCAATACAAACCGGTAAACACGCCAGACTTCTTACGGTTTTCCGCCGTGCGTTCAGCCTCGGCTTCATTGGCGGCTTTTTGTTTATACGCTTCAATGTTCTCCCAAATCGCCGGCTCAATATTTAAGATATTGCGGTCGGCCAATAGCGGATGTTCGGGCCCAAGCACTACGAACGTAGCGCCAAAATTCGTGTCCGGCCGGGTGGTAAAGCAAACCACCTGCGGCAATACGGATTTGACCACGTCCGGCTCGTCGGCCGCATGAAAGTGAGGTTTAGCGGCACGCACCGTGGTCAAATTGACCCCAAGCTCATTTGCTAGCTGCTGACCGTCGGTTAACGGTATTACTTTATCGCCGGAATCATAAATCGCGATAACACTGCCGACGTTGGCTTTAATTTTTTCAAAATCAAAACCTCTGTTAACGGCAGCTGTCACCGAAACACGCGGTTTGCCGTCCAAAAATTTGCCGGAATACGGCGTGCTGACCAAAATTAACTTTTTGGCTTTTACCCCTTGCTCTAACAACCGCATGGCCACCACGCCGCCAAATGAATGGCCAATAATCACGGTATTGGCATCTACCCGGCAATGGGTTTTAACAAAATTCATTTGCTCCACATCATTGGGCTCCTCGGAATTAGGCAAGTCCGGAACCTGCACGGCAAAACCCTGGCCTTCCAAAAATTTCCTTAACCCGGGGTAAAAATCGCTTTTCGACGAACCGCCTCGGCAATGCAAAATTAAAAAGTTGGTTTGTTGGCCAAAATTATACGTAATGTTGATCCCCGTTTTTTTGCCGACCCAATTTTCCTGCTGCAGCTTGACCGCCTCAGGCCACTCGTTTAAGGCCTTTAGGCCTTGCAACAATTTTTCCGCGTACGCCGTAATTTTTAAATACCACTGCCGCAACTCTTTTTTTTCTACCACGCTGCCGCAGCGTTCGCACTTGCCGTCTATAACTTCCTCATTGGCCAAACCGGTCTTGTCTTTAGGGCACCAATTAATCAAACCCGTGGCCTCGTAAGCAAGGCCCGCTTTGTAAAACTGTAAAAACAGCCACTGCGTCCATTTGTAGTAGCCAGGGTCAGTAGTGTTAACCT
>JAGWQI010000039.1 GCA_028870105.1 Patescibacteria group bacterium | reverse complement strand
TTGTTTTTCGGTAATAATTTCCCGATTGCGAAATGTGCGGAGCGAAAAATAGGTTTGTTCGTCTACGGATTTCACCAAGGTTTTACGCCAGGGGAAATATATCCAAATTTGTTTTAGTTTGTGGTTTTTTAAAAATTCTTTAAATTCGTTTTCTGTTTCGCGGTCAATTTTTTTTAGATGGGGATTTTTAAATAAAAAAAATTCCTTCAGGGTCGGGTTGAAAGCGTCCACCGTTCCGGTTAAGTTTTTGAGGCGAGGGCGGGACTTGAAGATAAGCGGCTTTTGCATAAAACCCCAGTGTTATAAGTTAGAGCAAATCGGGAATTCCGAGGCTGTTATAGGTTTTTATTTTGTCGACCAAGGCCTGCAGCTGGGGCTGGGCGTGGCGGTCTTCAATAATTGCCGGTAACGTTTGCCTGACTAATTCGTAGAGTTTTTTTGATTCCGCGGACAGTTGATTTTTAACTTTAAGGTAATCAACGGCTTGGCACAGCGCTATGAGTTCAATGGTTAAAACAATAAACGCGTTGTCCGCCACTTGGTCCGCCAACAACGCGGCGTCCGTGCCCATACTTACCACGTCTTGGTTGTCGCCATTGGTGGAAATGGAGTGCAAATGCATAGGGTAAGCCAGGGTTTGGCTGTGGGCCGTGGTCGAGGTGGCTACGAACTGCAGGCCCTGGAGGCCCAAAGTCAGCCCGGGCGTGTCTAAGTTCAAAAAAGGCGGGAACGTGCCGTTGATTTTGTGGTTAAGGAAAAAATTCAGTCGGCGCTCTGAGAGCATGGTCAGCTTGACCAGCGCAGCCTTAAGTTGATCCATGTTGGCGGCAATGTAATCGCCGTGAAAGTTGCCACCGTGCAAGAATTTTTTGCCCGCGAGGTCAATAATGGGGTTGTCGGTTACGGAGTTGACTTCGATTTCGGTGGTCGACCAGGCTTTGGCTAAAGTCTCTTGGATTGGCCCTAAAATTTGGGCTACACAGCGCAGCGAATAAAATTCCTGCACCGATTCGCTAATATGGTTCACGGTTTTACCGTGGTTGGCGTTCTTGTTTAGGATTTCGCGGTCGCGGATTAGGCTGGATGACTTTAACATTTTTCTCATGGCGGCCGCTATGGTGACTTGGCCGGGATGCGGCCGCGCCGCGTGCAATTTTTCGCCAAAGCTGTCGCTGTAAGCGCGCACTAATTCCAAGGCCAGACAAGCGTTGCGCAGTCCCAGACTGAGCAAGTCGAGGCCGCGCTGGCAAACCAAAGCGGCAATGCCGGCCATCATGGACGTGCCGTTAATTAGCGCCAATCCTTCTTTGGTTTTGAGTTTGTATGGCTTAATGCCTAAAATTTTAAAAACCGCGCTGGCCTTTGAGACCTCGCCCTTAAAAACAACCTCGCCCTTGCCTAAGATCGCCAAGGCAATGTGGGCGAGCTGGACCAGGTCTCCGCTGGTGCCAACAGCGCCGTGCTCAGGCACCACGGGGATGACTCGGAAGTTGATTAGTTTTTGTAGGTGTTGCAGCAGCTCCACTGAAACCCCGGATTGGCCTTTTATGAGAGTGTTGAGCCTTACGACCATTGCGGCCAGAACGTAATCGTCTTTTAGGTTCCGTCCCAAGCCGACGGCGTGGCTTAAAATTAGGTTCTGCTGTAAATCCAGTAATTGGTCATGGGCCAAAATGTAGCTGGCCATGGGGCCGAAGCCGGTGTTCAGGCCGTAAATGACTTGGCCGTTTTTTTCCACGACCGTATCAAAAAATTTCCGCGCGGCCGCGGCTACGTTTAGGGTTTTTGTGTCTAACTCAACTTTTTGATGGCGGTTGGCCACAATTGAAACTACCTCGGAAACGCCAAGGCGAGATCCGTTGAGCGAGAGGTTTTTTGGCTTCATTTTTTCTTTGTATGGAGGGTTATTTCCTTCAAATTATATCATATTTTTTGTATTTCAGCCATTATGTTATAATTACTGGCGGAGGTCTAGTATGCCGCAAACAAACACAAAAAAAATTGTGGTCGCGGAGGACGATGTGGCTATGGCGGAAATTACCTGTCATAAGCTGTCGAGCAGCGGTTTCAACGTGCGTCATGCCGAAAACGGTCAGCAGGCCGTGGACATGGTCCAAAACGACCCGCCGGACGTGCTTTTGCTGGATCTGATGATGCCGGAGCTGGACGGTTTTCAGGTTTTGGAAAAAATCCGCTCCAATCCTAATAGCAAGATCGCCAATCTGCCGGTAATCGTGCTCAGTAACCTCTGGAGCAGCCAGGATATTTTACGCGTTCAGTCCTTGAAAGTCGATGATTTTTTAGTTAAAGCCTACTTTACACCAGAGGAGATTTTAGCTAAAATAAATAACGCGCTGCAGAAGCGCCGTAATAATTAAGCTTTAAGATGGTTAACGGATACCGCGAAGACTTGTTTTAAGTCGTCGTTAATCCGCAAATCATCTTGAAGTCAAAAGGACAGTAAAATGCAAAGCAAGAAAATTACTTGCAAAGTCGGCGAGGCTGATTTTGTATTTGAAACCGGCAAATTAGCCGGCCAAGCCAGCGGCGCCGTTTTGGCCCGCTTGGGCGACACCGTCGTGCTGGCCACGACCGTTATGTCAGACAAGGCCAGGGAAGGGATAGATTTTTTCCCTTTGCTCATGGATTACGAAGAGCGGCTGTATGCCGCGGGGAAAATTAAGGGCAGCCGCTGGGTCAAGCGCGAAGGCCGCGCCACGGACGACGCTATTTTAAAGGGCCGGGTTATTGACCGCACGCTCCGCCCGCTTTTTCCGGACGGCATGCGCAACGACGTGCAGGTAACCGCCATGGTTATGTCCATTGACGGCGTTAACGAGCCCGATATGCTGGCGGTCAATGCCGCGAGCATGGCTTTGGCCATTTCCAACGTGCCGTTTGACGGACCGGTGGCCGGCGTCCGCGTCGGCAAAATTGACGGCCAGTACGTGGTCAACCCGACGCATGAGCAGCAGGAAGCATCTACCATGGACTTGGTGGTCTGCGGCACAGGCGAACACATTATTATGGTGGAAATGGGCGCCAAACTGGTGACGGAAGAAGAAATTGTGGAAGGCATCAAATTTGCCCAGCCGTTTTTAGGCAAACTGGTGGACTGCCAAATTGAATTCGCCAAGCAGGTTGGCAAGGAAAAAAGCCAGCCGATTATTGTGTTGCCTCACGAAGCTGTGACCGCCAAGGTTAAGGAACTTTTGTCCGATGATAAAATGGAAGCCGCGGTTTACGTAAAGGGCAAAGAACTGCGCGAAGCCAACATTGAGGCGCTGACCAAAGAAGTCGTGGCGGCCGCCAAAGAAGCTTTGGGAGAGATTGAAGGCGTGGACGTGGAAAAAGACGCGGCCAAAGCGGTTGATAAAATTTTAAAAAAATACCAGCAGCATCAAATTCTGGAAAAAGAGCGCCGCGTGGACGGCCGCAAGCTCACCGAAACCCGGCCGATTACCTGCGAGGTCGGCGTCTTGCCGCGCACTCACGGCTCAGCTTTATTTACCCGCGGCGAAACGCAGGCTTTAACTACGGTGACTTTGGGCAGCAAAGGCGACGAGCAAATGCTCGACGGTATGGAAGATCCGTACGAGGGCCGCGCCAAGCGCTACATTCACCACTATAATATGCCGGGCTACAGCGTCGGCGAGGTCGCGCCAATCCGCGGTCCGGGCCGGCGCGAAATCGGCCACGGCGCGCTGGCAGAGCGCGCGGTGGAAGTCGTGCTGCCAAAACAGGAAGATTTTCCGTACACCATGCGCCTGGTCAGCGAAATTATGTCCAGCAACGGCTCAACCTCCATGGCCTCGACCTGCGGCAGCACTATGGCTTTAATGGACGCAGGCGTGCCCATTAAGGAAATTATTGGCGGCTGCGCCATGGGTTTGGTTATGGACGAGTCTAACCCTTCCCACTTTAAAGTGTTAACCGACATTGCCGGCATAGAAGACTTTAACGGCCACATGGACTTTAAGGTCACCGGCAGTGAGCATGGCGTGACCGCATTGCAATTGGATATGAAGTTAAAAGGTTTGAGCGCTGACATTTTAGCCAAGGCTTTACAGCAGGCCAAGCCGGCGCGCGTGCATATTATCTCCAAAATGAAAGAGGCGATTGCCCAACCAAGGCCCGACCTGTCGCCTTACGCTCCGCGCATTACCAGTTTTATGATCAAGCCCGATAAAATCCGCGAGGTCATTGGCAGCGGCGGCAAGACCATTAACGAAATTATCGCGGCTTGCCCCGGCGTGAAAATCGACATTGAGGACAGCGGTTTGGTTATGGTTACCTCAACCGAAGCCGAAAGCGCTAAAAAGGCCGTGGAGTGGATCCAGAATATTGTTAAAGAGGTCGAACCGGGTGAGATTTACGAAGGCAAGGTTACCAGGCTGATGGATTTTGGCGCGTTTGTGGAAGTGCTGCCGGGCAAGGAAGGTTTGGTGCACATTTCGCAGCTGGCCAATTACCGCGTCGGCCGCGTGGAAGACGTGGTTAAGGTCGGCGACCCCTTAAAGGTCCAGGTTTCGGAAATTGACGAGCAAGGCCGCATTAATCTGACTCACAAGCCGTTTGCCGCTCCGCCTACGGCCGAACAGTTAGCCCAAGGCGGTGGACACGATGATTTTCGTCCGCGCCGCAGCGGTGGACGCGGCGGTTTTAGCCGCGACCGCGGCCACGGTGGCCGTCCGCCGCGAAGGAATTTTGACCGATAATCTTGACCAGCGCCCGGGCAACCGGGCGCTGGTTTTAAAATCCTTTATCCTTTCCACTGGATACTTTATAATACTGTAAACATGTCTTACTTTGAAATTCTAAAAAAAGATTTAGCGTCTGGCGCCCGAAACGGCGTTATTCATACCGCCCACGGCGACGTGCACACGCCGCAGTTTTTGCCCATTGGCACGCGCGGCACAGTTAAAGCCGTGACCAGCGAGGAGCTGAAATTTTGGGGCGCGGAAATGATACTGGCCAACACCTACCACCTTTGGCAGCGTCCCGGCGACGCGCTTATTTATAAAGCCGGCGGGCTGCACAAATTTATGAATTACAAAGGGCCGATCTTTACCGACAGCGGCGGCTTTCAGGTTTTTAGCCTGGCCAAAATGCGCAAGGTCATGGAAGCCGGCGTGTTGTTCCAGTTCGACCTAGACGGCAAACAGGAAATTTTAAGCCCGGAAAAGTCGGTGCAGATCCAGGCCAACTTGGGCAGCGACGTGGCGTTGATCTTAGATGATTTTCCCGGATACCCGTTTGAGCACCGGCGGTCCCAAGAATCAATCGAGCTGACCAGGCGATGGGCCGAGCGCGCCGTGCGGGAGTTCCAAAATATTATGCAGCACGGCGATCCCCTTAATTCCGGACAAAAATTGTGGGGGATTGTGCAAGGCGCGAGTTTTCCCGACCTGCGGGAACGCAGCGCTAAAGACATGGTGGCTTTAGGCTTTGAAGGTTTTGCCATTGGCGGCGTGGCCGTGGGCGAGCCGCATGAGGAAATGATGAAGGCGGTAGAAGCCGCCGTGCCGCATTTGCCCGAAACCGCACCAAGGCATTTGCTCGGGGTAGGTACGCCGTTTGATATTGTGCAGGCCGTTTCTCGCGGCTGCGACACGTTTGATTGCGTTATTCCCACGCGCGAAGCCAGGCATGGAAGGTTGTATGTTAGCAAGAAGGTGACAGGCAATAGGCAAGAGGCAGTAGAAGGGTATGAGACCATAGACATCCGCCTGGAAAAATACAAGGAAGATTTTACGCCCGTGGATAACACTTGCAACTGTTACTTGTGCCTGCAGCACACCAAATCGTATCTTCGCCATTTGTTTGCGGCCGGCGAGCCGCTCGGCATCCGTTTGGCAAGCATGCATAATTTACGTTTCTATTTGAACCTCATGCAAAAGATCCGTGACGCCATCTTGTATGGTTATTTCGATGATATGGTTAAAGACTTTCGTGATTACACGCAAAAAGAGTAGCGTAAAACCAAAAAATGACTGTTGCTTGGTGTTTTAACGGCTCAACCGCGGTTGAGCCGTTAATTTTGCCCAAAATAAGGGTTTTTGTTATAATAAATCAACACATATGGACCAACAGAATGATTTAATGGAAAAAATTGTCAGTCTCTGCAAACGCCGCGGATTCGTGTTTCCGGGGTCCGAAATTTACGGCGGGCTGGCTAACAGCTACGAATACGGGCCGGCCGGGGTGGAGTTAAAAAAGAATATTACCGATGCCTGGTGGCAGTTTTTTGTCAGGTCCCGCCCGGACATGGTTGGTTTGGATTCGTCGATTATTTTGCATCCCAAGGTGTGGGAGGCTAGTGGGCACGTGGCCGGGTTTGCCGACGCGCTGATTGACTGCAAGAGCTGCAAAATGCGCACCCGCGCCGATCACCTGATTGAAGAAGCGCTGCCGGAGATGAAAGTCGAGGGTAAATCAGTGGAAGAACTGACGCAGATTATCCAGGATCGTAAAATCAAATGCCCGAATTGCGGCAAGTTTGACTGGACTGCGGTCAGAAAATTTAATTTGCTATTTGAAACACATATCGGCATTGTGCCCGAAGCGCAATCCCAAGCGTACTTGCGCGGCGAAACCGCGCAGGGGATTTTTGTGTCGTTCAAAAATATTTTGGATTCCACGCGCGTGCGCTTGCCGTTCGGCGTCGGGCAAACCGGCAAGAGTTTCCGCAACGAAATTACTAAAGGCAATTTTATTTTCCGCACGCTGGAATTCGAACAGGCCGAGATTGAATACTTTTTTGACCCCAAAGAGAGCAACTGGCAAGAGCTGTTTGAGCAATGGAAGGCCGACATGTGGAAGTTTGTCACCGAAGGCCTGGGCGTGGACAAAGAAAATTTGCGCTGGCGCGAGCATGGCGACGAAGAGCGGTCTTTTTATAGCAAGCGCACCGAAGACTTGGAATATAATTTTCCGTTCGGTTTTAAGGAATTGTGGGGTTTGGCGTATCGTACGGATTATGATTTGCAGCAGCACATTAAGGCTAGCGGCGTGGACTTGAGCTATACTGACCCGCAATCCGGCAAAAAAATTGTGCCTCACGTTATTGAGCCGGCGGTCGGCATTAACCGCTTGATGGCCATGGTTTTATTGGATTCTTACCGCGAAGAGGCTGACCGGGTATATTTAGCCTTACCGCCGCGTCTGGCGCCTTATAAAGTGGCGGTATTTCCGCTGTTGGCCAATAAGCCGGCATTGGTGGCCAAGGCTAAAGACATCTACCAAATGCTGGCCCCTAATTTTACCACGGCTTGGGATGACCGCGGCAATGTCGGCAAACGTTATTACAGCCAGGACGAGATTGGCACGCCGTTCTGCGTGACCGTGGATTTTGACACGCTCGGCGAGGGCAAGGATCCGGCGCTGAAAGACACCGTGACCGTGCGCGACCGCGACAGTAAGGAACAAATCCGCATTAAAATCGAAGAGCTTAAAAGTTATCTTACAAATAAATTAATTTAAAATTATGCTTGAACGAACCGTTAGTCACAATAGCGAAGCAGCGGAAGATAAAAAATTAAATAATCTTTTAGCCGAATTTAATAGTGGGATATTAGCTAAACTTAAAGAAATCGAACAGTCCCCGGACTCACCTGCAAAGAAGTTTGCGCAAATGGTAGAACCTTTTGAACAGCTTAAGCAGACGCTTGAGAAACTAAAACAAGGTGTACCTCAGCACCGTTTTGCAGATGCAGTCACTCAAATCTCTGGTTTAGCAAATTATTACCAAAGCCTGTTGGAAACGTACCACGAACAAATCAAAAACAGTCAGGAATTGTAAAGAACAGCAATGTTTGGCGCGCGTTTGAAAAAATTGCAAAAAATTTTGCAAAACCCATTGCTCATCAAGAAAAAAGAAAACCTGCTCTATTTGACAGGTCGTTCTTTTATGCACGGGTATCTCTTAATCAAACCAAAAGGCACGGACAAACGAGGCGTGGTGTTTTTTGGCGACGGGCTGGAAAAACCGCCCGGGCTGCCGGCGGACCGGTTAAAAAACTTACCGCTTTACTTAACTAAAGCGCGCCTTTTAAATTTAGAAGACCAATTTACTTTTGCGGAATACAATTATATTAAGGCAAAGCGCGACGAGCTAAAGGCTAGGTTTAAAATTAGTCATGTTAGAAGCCCGGTGGATTATCAAAGAATTATTAAGGAATCGGGCGAGATTGCTTTAGTCAAGAAATCGATGCAAATAGTCGAGCGGGTATTTAAGCTGGTCAGGCGCGAAATAAAAAAAACCGGAATGACGGAAATCCGGCTGGCCAAGTTTATTCAGGACCAAGGTTCAAGGCTGGGGGCGCAGGACGTGTCGTTCCCCGCTATTGTGGCCAGTGGCGCTAATGCCGCAATTCCGCATCACGTCCCGGGAGATAAAAAGCTCAAGGCGGGGGAGTCGATTATTTTAGACTTTGGCTTTAAGTACAAGAATTATTGCAGCGATTTTACCCGCACGGTGTTCTTAAGAACCGCCCCGAAAAAAATAGCCGAAAGCTATAACCAAGTAGAGCAGGCGTATTTACAGTCAATCAATTTTGCCCAAGCTGGGGCCAAGGCCGGCGGCGTTTACCAAAAATCCGTAGACGTCTTAGCGGAAAAAAAGCTCGACAAATATTTTATCCATAGCCTGGGCCATGGCACGGGGCTGGAAATCCACGAATTGCCTAATTTATCGCCGTTGTCCAAAGATATTCTGCAGAACGGCATGGTCTTTAGTGTTGAGCCGGGCGTGTATATTCCCAAATTAGGTGGCGTTCGGATAGAGGATTTGGTATATTTACAGCAGGGGCGGGCGGTTAAATTTATTAATGTTTCCACCAGTTTGGAACAAAATATTATCAAATAATTATTATGATAGAAGCAAAAGACCCAGAAGTTTCTTTGCAGCTCAGTGAGGTAGCTGAATATAAAAAAGTTTTGGCATCCGCAATGTCGCAGAGGCCCGAACGTAGCCAGCAATGGAGGAAAATTGCCGACGAGACGCTAAAAAAAATCGTTTTAACCGAACAGGACTTGCTGGCTGGCCGCATTGTGCCCGCTGAGCGGGCGGTAGAGGCGCTGAAAGGAGCTGTTGACGGCTTAACTTTTGGCTTGTCTTAAATTATGTCATTTCATAAACGAATTTTGTCTAACGGTTTAACCGTCATTGAAGTCCCCAGTCATGACGCCGAGAGCGTGGTGGTGGATTTTTTCGTTAAAACCGGCTCGCGTTCGGAAAGCCCCAAAGAGAACGGTATTAGTCACTTTTTGGAGCACTTTTTATTTAAAGGCACCAAAAAATACCCCTCAGCGCTGGCAATCTCGTCGCTTATCGACAGCATTGGCGGGGAGATGAATGCCAACACCGGCAAGGAGCACACGCAATTTTATATTAAGGCCGCGCACCAGCATTTAGAACTGATTTTTGAAGTTTTGACCGATATGGTCCAAAACCCGCTGTTTGACGAGCAGGAGCTGCAGCGTGAAAAAGGCGTCATCGTGGAAGAGATAAACATGTACAAGGACACGCCCATGTACGAGATTGAGAACGTGCTAGAGGGTGCCATGTGGCCCAAGGATGCCCTTGGCCGCGACATTGCGGGCACCAGGCAGACCGTAACCAAATTTACCCGCCGAATGTTTTTAGATTACATTAGCCGGCATTACCAAACTTCGAACATGATTTTGGGCGTTTCGGGTAAATATAACAAGAAAAAATTTGAGGAACTTATAAAGCGCCATTGGCAAAAATTTCCGCGCCGTCACGGCGGCGGCTGGCATAAAGCCACGGACGCGCAAACCGCGCCGCGCGTGAAGCTGCAATATAAAAAGACCGAGCAGGCGCATTTGGCTTTGGGGTTTAAGGGTTTTAAATATGGCGACAAGCGTAACGCGGCGCAGTCGGTTTTGGGCGCGATTTTAGGCGGGGGCATGTCCAGCCGTTTGTTTACAGAAGTGCGCGAACGGCGGGGCTTGGCTTATTATGTGCGCGCCAGCGGCGCTGGCTACCAGGACACGGGCTTGTTTAATATTGGCAGCGGCGTGCAGGTGGGTAAAATCGGCGAGGCTTTGGGCGTGATTATGGCGGAACTTAAAAAGATCAAAATGGCCGGTCCGGACGCGGCGGAGCTGCAAAAAGCCAAAAATTATTTGCAGGGTAAGACGGTTTTGGCTTTGGAAGACAACCAGGCGCGGCTGGACTGGTATTTGGAGCGGACGGCATTTTACCCCAAAATTGAAATGCCGGAAGAAGTTTTTAAGCGGCTTAGTGCCGTAACCGCGGCCGACGTGAGAAACGTGGCCAAGGAATTGTTTAAAAATCGTAATTTAACCTTAGCGGTTATTGGCCCGTATAAGAGCCGCGCAGAAT
>JAGWQI010000038.1 GCA_028870105.1 Patescibacteria group bacterium | reverse complement strand
TGGGCAGCGGCTCCAGCACGGTGACGGTTTGCGTCAGCGGCGGCAGCACCTGCGGCAGTATTTACGTGACCGTGGGCGGTACCTGTTACGGCGGCAGTTCCTATTGCGGCAGCGGTAATATTTGGTTTAACCCTTCCAACCCTTCGCTTTATTCGGGACAGAGCCTGGCCGTTTCGATTAACAGCAGCGTGTCGAGCGGTTATGGTTATTCCACTTACGGCAATTATTATTACGTTTCCAATAACAGTAACAGCAGCGTGGTTTCCGCCAGCGTTAGCGGTTCGGTTTTAAATTTGACGGCGAACCAGAGCGGCACGGCTAACATTACGGTTTGCAGTTCGGCCTTGAATTTTTGCGGGACTTTAACTGTCACCGTCAGCGGTGGCAGCTGCGGGTATTACGGCTGCGGGAACAACCTGTCCTTGAGTCAGAGCAGCGTTAATTTGAACGTTGGCCAGACCGCTTACGTTACTGCGTCTAATTATAGTGGCAATCTTTACGTTTCAAGCAATTCTAATTCCAGCGCGGTCTCTGTTAGTATTAGTGGCAGCCAAATTTCGCTATATGGCCTGGGCAGCGGCTCCAGCACGGTGACGGTTTGCGCCAGCGGCAGCCAGTGCGGGAGCATTTACGTGACCGTGGGCGGTTACTCCGGCGGCGTTTTAACTTTAAGCCAGACTAACGTGAATTTGGCCGTGGGCCAAAGCACCTATGTTAGCGCTACCAGTTATCTTTACGGTTCGGCGAATTTGTATGTTTCCCAAAACAGCAACCCGGCTGCGGTTTCCGCCACGGCTTCGGGGAATTCTGTATATTTGAGCGCCTTAGCCGTGGGAAATAGCAATTTAACTATTTGCGCCAATTACTCCAACAGCTGCGCGACGGTTTACGTGGCCGTGGGCGGCGGCGGGGGATTGACTTTTAGTCCCTCTAGCCCGACGGTCAACGTGGGCCAAACTATCTCGGTGGCGATTAATAACAATTACAATAGTTACGGCTTAGTACTCTCCAGTAACACCAATTCCAGCGTAGCCTCTGTTAGTATTTACGGGAGCACCTTGAACATTTATGGTATTAGTGGCGGCACTACCACGGCTACTATTTGCACTAACAATAACGTGCAATGCGGTTCAATTTATATTACGGTCAGCGGCGGCAGCGGCAGTGGCTTGCTTTTGAGTCAGAGTAGTTTAAATTTGGCGATTGGCCAGAGCTCTACTGTCAGCATTTACGGCGGCGGTTACGGCTACGGCAATTATTACGTGGCCAGTAATAGTAATTCTTCCGTGGCTTCGGCCACGGTGACGGGGAATTCGGTAAATGTCTACGCTAATTACAGCGGTTTTACGGCAATCGTTATTTGCCAGAATAATGCCAGCTATTGTGGCACGCTTAACGTGAGCGTCGGCGGCGGCGCGTATAATCAGTTGCGGTTTTTGACTACTTCTTTACCGACTATGACGGTTGGCCAATATTATAACGTTAATTTGCAGGCCAGCGGCGGCAACCCCCCATATAACTTTTCCCTGATTTCCGGCAGTTTGCCTTCGGGTTTAAGCCTGAGCTCCAGCGGGACTATTTCCGGCGTGCCGCAAAGCGCGACCACGGCTACTTTTTACGTGTCCGTGCGCGACAATACCGGGCAGAGCATTAGCGCCACCTTTTACATTCAGGGATTAGGTTATTCTGCGGGTTCGTCCGGCGGTAGCCTTTCTTACCCTGGTTCTGGCGGCGTGCTGGGCGCGTCAACTTATCCAAATGGCGAACTTATTTCCGAATACGGGACTGTTTACATTGTTTATAAAAATACCAAGACCGGTTTTGTTTCGGCTGCCGTATTTCGCGGTCTGGGTTTTAGCTTCAGCAACGTCAGCGAGGTTGGCAATAGCGGTTTGGCTGACTCCGGCTACACGATTCGAACCGCTAACGCTTCCCATCCGTGGGGCAGCTGGATCAAAAGCGGTCAGACCGTGTACTTTGTGCACGAGTCAGGGCTGATCCCGGTGCCGGATTGGAGCACGTTCCTAAATAACGGCGGCCAGTCTAATATGATAGTGTCGGCGAATCATTACGATTTCACTTTACCGATACTCTCGCCAATGTCATACAACGACAGCCGGTTGCGGTGACGCTAATTAAAAACTCCCCGTTTCGGGGAGTTTTTAATTAGGAGTATGTTTTGGCGGAGGTTATTGGCTGGCGCGTTCCACGTATTCGCCGGTGCGGGTGTCGACGCGCAAGACGTCACCTTCTTTAATGAACATCGGGGCGTCCACGACTAGGCCGGTTTCCAGTTTGACCGGCTTGGTCACGTTGCCGCCGCTGTTGCCCACGGTCGAAGGCGGAGCCTCGACGACCTTGAGTTCAACCTTAATTGGCAGTTCAATGGACACGGGCTGACCGTTGAATTTCAAAATGGAAACTTCCATGCCTTCTTTGAGGTAGTTTTCCTGTTCCTGCGTGACCTCCTTGGCAATGTCTACGGTCTCAAAGGTCTCGTTATTCATAAAGTGGGTGCCGGCATCGTCGGCGTACAGGAAGTTGGCCTTTTCCCGGGAGACATCAGCCTCGTCAATCCGTTCGCCGAATTTAAAGGAGTACTCGTAAACTTTGCCGGTAATGACGTTGCGCAGCTTGGTCTGCATGACCGGCTTTCTTTGGGCGGTGCGCATGCGGTTGGACCATATTACCTGGCAGGGCTGGTTTTCCCAGAGGATAATGGTCCCGATTTTCATGTCGTTTAAATCCATGGTGTAAAATTCGAATTTCGAAATCCGAAAAAATTCGATATTTAAATCCTAAACAATGGTATTTTGAATTAGAATTTAATTATTTTTCGAATTTCGGACTTCGTACTTCGGGATTAATTATGAGGCTACGAACGGCAAGAGCGCCATGTGGCGCGCGCGCTTTAAGGCTTTGGTCACCACCCGTTGATGCTTAGGACAGGTGCCGGTGCGGGCGTGGTTTAGGATTTTGGCGTGCGGGGACATAAAGCGGCGCAGGGTCTGGATGTCCTTGTAATCCACCGTCGTCATTTTGTTGCTACAAAAGTAACATTGCTTTTTTTGCGCCGGTTGGCTGTCTCGGTTGTTGTATTGAGGTCTCATATAGGGGAACGAAAATTTAAAAATCTGAAATTAATGACAGTTTAAAATGGAATGTCTTCCACGTTAATATCCTCGCCCTGTTGGATGGTCGGAAGCTCTTCCGCCGGGGCGGCTTGGGGCGCTTCTTCACTGGTCTTAGGCGCTGATTTGGCACTGGGGAAGGAGGAGCCGGAGTTTTGGCTGACGCCGCCCGGGCGGCCGAGCATAATCATGTTGTCGGCTACGATTTCCGTGCGGTTGCGCTTGCTGCCGTCCTGGGCTTGCCAGCTGCGCGTTTGCAGTCGGCCTTCAATGAACACCTGGGTGCCTTTTTTTAGATATTGCTGGGCAATTTCGCCGAGTTTGCGCCAAAGTACCACGTTATGGAATTCCGTTTGTTCGACTTTTTGGCCGGTTTGCTGGTTGGTATAGACGTAGGACGTGGCCACGCCGACTTGGCAAACGTTGACACCGCTGGGCGTGGTGCGGGTTTCCGGGTCGCGCGTTAAGCGGCCAATTATCATAACCTTGTTTAAGTCCATAGGTTTAAAATTTACTTGTAAATTTTAAACAGTGATTAGCGATTAGCAACTAGTCACTGTTCACTAGTTACTATTTGGTCACGTCTTCGGTTAGCGCTTCCTCGATCTTACGGTCTATGTCTTCCGGCGCCAGGTCGATTTTCGGCGCGGCACCGCGACTCGCGGTTACTCCGGCCGCCGGCGCGCTTTCCGCGGTCGGACGGCGGGTTAACTTGGCTTGTTCTACCTTGTCTTTTTTCATCCGCTGTAGATGTTCGTCAAGATTTATCAGCAGGTAGCGGATAACGGTGCTGTCCTGCGTGCGGATTTTGGCGTCCAACTGGTTTACCTTGTCGCCGTCCATAGTAAAATTGACCACAACATAATGGCCGTTGCGGGTTTTGCCAATCGGGTAGGCGAGTTTTTTTTTGCCCAAAGGGGTTTCGATGACCTGTGTGCCACCAAAATCTTCAATGGACTTTCTTAACGCTTCAGAGATGCTTGTAACCTGGTCATCGGCCACGTTGCTGCCGAGCAGGTACATCAGCTCATATTGCGGCATAGAAAGTTTCCTTTCTATCCCTGTCGCAAAGCGATAGGGAATATGAATTATTAAGTTGTGGAAATTATAGCATTTAATGAGGTTCTCGTCAACCTCAAAAATCGCTTATTTAAAAGCTAAATGTTAAATCTAAAGTGCACTACGTCGCCGTCTTGGACCACGTATTCTTTGCCTTCTACTCGTAGCCAGCCTTTGTCGCGCGCTTGGCTGTACCCGCCAGCTTCCAGCAGCTTGTCCCACTGGATAACCTCGGCGCGGATAAAGCCTTTTTCAAAATCGGTATGGATCACGCCGGCGGCCCCGGGGGCCTTGGTTCCGGCTTTGCAGGTCCAGGCCTTGCTTTCTTTGGGCCCGGCGGTAATAAAGGTAATTAATCCTAAGGTTTGGTAGGCGGCTTTAATAATTTTATCTAAACCGGATTCGCTGAGGCCAAGTTCTTTTAAATACTCCGCGCGTTCGTCATCGCTAAGTTCGGCCAGTTCGGATTCCAGTTGCGCGTCGATGATAATAGAGTTTGGAAATTGGAAATTGGAAATTGGAAATTGTTTTTTGTCCAGATTGAACGATTGATTGGCGACAAAAAGCATTGGCTTGGTAGTTAGTAGCTGAATGTCCTTGCTGTGCTCCTTTTCCTCGTCGGTCAGCTGCACGGTGTTGGCCATTTGCCCCTTTTCCAGCGCAGTCTTGTATTTCTCTAAGACCTGTTTTTTTATAATCGCTTCGCGCTCGCCGCTCTTGGCCTGGCGGGAAACGCTTTGCAGGCGGTTTTCTACATTCTGCAGGTCGGCCAGCTGAAGTTCAATGCCAATGGTTTCCACATCGCGCTGCGGGTCCACGTTTCCCTGGACGTGAATAATGTCCTTGTTCTCAAAAAACCTGACCACTTCCAAAATCGCATCCACCTCGCGGATGTGGCTTAAAAATTGGTTGCCCAGGCCTTCGCCCTGGCTGGCGCCTTTAACCAGCCCGGCAATGTCCACGAATTCAATGGTCGTGGGTACGATTTTTTCGCTTTTTTCCTGCGCGGCCAGTTTGGCCAGCCGTTCGTCCGGTACCGGGACTACGCCGACGTTGGGGTCAATGGTGGCAAACGGGTAGTTGGCGGCTTCGACTTTGCTTTTGGTAATAGCGTTAAATAATGTGGACTTGCCGACGTTTGGCAGCCCGACAATTCCGATTTGGAAGGACATTTTTAGTAAATAGCTTGTCCGACGTAGCCTTGCTTGTCCGCCATAGCTTCAGCGACGGCGGGGCGAAGTCGGATGATTAGTGCCTAGTGCTAAGTATAAAACATAAAGCAGGGTTCGCCAAGAGTAGGGGGGTATGGTAAAATAAGTAAAATATGTAATTTATTATTATGGATTTTGCAGATAAGTGGCGTTTCTCTGACGAACAACGTGACCAGCACGCGGCGCAAGGCGAGCGGGGAGGGGGCAAGCATAACGGGCCGGACACAAGGGATTTAGACCGCGTAGAGTTAAGGGACGGCATAAAGTTTGCTTTTCAGGAAGAGCTTTTCAAATCAATTTTAGCTTTAAGCGGCGTGAGCGGTACAGACACGCTATTCGAAATGCAGATCAAATTGAATACCGGCGCTTCGTTTCGGGTTGAAACCCCAAATATTATCCCCGGTTTTAGCCGCCAGGAAGAATCGGGCAAGAATCGGTCGGTTGGCGTAAAGCTGGGCACGCCGAAGATTTTTGACGGTGGTAGAATTTTATCATTGCCCGTGTTTTTAAGTTTCCAGGGACAAAAAGGCGTAATATATTTTGACGGTGAGAAGGAAAATTTTAATAAATTTGCGGCCGTTAACTTGCAGCATATAAGTAATTACGAAATTCATGAAGATCACGAACCTAGCTAAGCTTAAACCAAAAAAATTAATTGTCTTTGACCTTGACGGCACGCTGGCGCCGACTAAGTCGGTCATTGACGCTGAAATGTCAAGTCTAATGGCGAAATTGCTGGCTGCCAAAAAAGTTGCGGTCATTGGCGGTGGTAAATACGCGCTGTTCCAAGAGCAGCTGTTGGGTAAATTAAAGGCGCCGCAAGAATTGTTGCAGCATTTGTACCTGTTTCCCACCACTTCCACTTCTTTTTATCGCTATCAGCGGGGTTGGAAAAGAATTTATCGCCACGAGCTGTCTGTGGCCGAGCGCCGGAAAATTAAGCAGGCTTTTGCCGCCGCCCTGGCGGCCGTTAATTATCGGGCGCCGCAAAAAACTTACGGCCAGGTAATTGAGGACCGCGGCACGCAGGTCACGTTCAGCGCCTTGGGCCAGGATGTGGTGAAAGTCTTAGGACGCAGGGGGGTGGCGCTTAAAGAGCAGTGGCTCAAAGAAAATAAGCCGCTAAAAATGAGAATTGCCAAACTGGTGGCCAAGGCCGTGCCGGATTTGGAAGTCCACGCCGCGGGATTTACTTCAATTGACGTGACTAAAAAGGGGATAGACAAAGCTTACGGTTTGCGGCAAATTGAAAAGCAGCTACATGTGAAGATTAAGGACATGCTGTTTGTGGGTGACGCAATTTTTCCTGGTGGTAACGATTACGCCGTGGTCAAGACCGGTGTGGATTACGTGCAGGTTAGGGATCCTGAGCAGACAAAAAAAGTTATCGCCGCTGTTTTGGAAAAATAGAGGAGAACATAAGCGCCCCGCCCGGATTTCGGGCGGGGCGCTGAATTTTAAGGATGAAAGCGGTCGACGAGAATGGTCGGCCGCTTTCGTGTACCGGGTCATGCCGCCACTGCCTTTGCGGGGTTCGGGAAAAACTTGTGCGTTGCGATTTTTTCGCAACCTTCCCAGCCTTCCTTATCAAAATGAGCGCTCGCCTCAACAGGCGTCAACGGGAGCAGGATGATGGCGAGGATGTGATTGTGCAAAATTGCGCAGGTTGGTTCCGAAGGGAATGGTTCAGTAACCGAGTAAAACCCGACGCAACGAGCGTTCAAAATTTGGGGCCGAAGGGTTTCGTGGCAGGGATTGTAGTATGCGAGGTGGTATCCGAAGATCTCACCAAGCTTTTCGGGCGGGTTCCAGGTGACTTGGGGAAGTGCTTTCGGTTCGTTTACGAGGGTTCCTATAGACCAGTTGGGCATTTGCCCTCCTCGTTTGTAGTATATCAAAAAAGATATCCGCGCGCGGTGGATATCTTTTTAAATTTAGAGTAAGCCGGTTTTTTGTTTGACTTCCAGCAGCGTGGCCTGGGCGACTTTTCTAGCCTTGGCCGCGCCGTCGCCTAGGACTTCCGCGAGGAACTTAGGTTTAGCCAGTAGTTCTTTTTTCTTTTCGCGGAATTCGGCAAAGTAGTCGCTAATGTCCTGGGCTAAGGCTTCTTTGAGGTCGCTGTATTTTAGCTGACCGGCTTTTTGCAGGTTTAAAAAATGGTCAGTCTGCTGCTTGGTGCCAAAGTGGCTGAGCAAGAACAGCAAGTTTTCCGCGCCCGGATTTTGGCCGCTGGCATCGGAACCGGTTACGGCTTTTTTTAACTTGCGCATAATTTCTTCGGGTTCGTCGTCCATTAGCAGCGCTTCGTCGCCGGTCTTGCTCATTTTTTTGGTTGGCTCGCTTAGGCTTTTTATGCGGACCAAACCCTCGTCGCGCATTAAGTGTTTGGGTTCGGGAAAAGTCTGGCCAAAGCGGCTGTTAAATTTGCGGGCGACCACGCGGGCCAGTTCCACGTGCTGGACCTGGTCTTCGCCCACGGGCACGGCCGCGGCTTTGTACATTAAAATATCCGCAGCCATTAAAGTCGGGTAAGTTAAGAGCCCAGCATTAATACTTTCCTGGTTTTGGGATTTGTCTTTAAACTGCGTCATGCGCTCCAATTCGCCTAAAGGCGTAATGCAGTTAAAAATCCAAGCCAAGGTGGCGTGTTCCAGCACGTGGTTTTGCAAAAAGAACACGGATTTATTTGGGTCGATGCCCGCGGCTAAATAAGTGGCGGCGACATCCAAGGTATTCTGGTGCAGTTCTTTGGGCTCAAACGGCGTGGTAATGCCGTGCAGATCGGCAATAAAAAAATAGCAAGTATGGCCGTCGCTTTGCAGTTGTAGCCACTGCTTGAGCGCGCCTAAGTAGTTGCCAATGTGGAGTTTTCCCGAAGCCCTGGCCCCGGAAACAACAATTTCTGGTTTATTCATGGTGATATTATATCAAAATTGTTGGTTAAACAAAAGTAGGGGCGGGTCTAGACCCGCCCCTACAAAAGTTGATTTTTATCAATCAGTATTTTTATACCTCAATCACCACCGGCAAAACCATCCGCCGCAGCTTTAGCTATGGCGGACAAGTCGGTCGGCTATACCTCTATCACGACAGGTAACACCATCGGTCGGCGTTCAGTTTTTTGGTAAAGGTATTCGCCGATTTCGTCCCTTATGACGTTGCGCAAATAGGCCCAATTGGGTTCCAGTTTTTCCTTGCCTTTGGATTCCACGAGCTTGCGCACTTCGTGCTTGACCTCGCGAATCAAATCGTCGTTGCCTTTCATATAAATGAAACCGCGGGAAATAATGTCGGGTTGGTTGACGAGTTTACCGTTGCGGCGGTCCAGCGTCATAATAATCACGAACATGCCGTCTTTGGCCATAACCTGACGGTCGCGGATCACGACTTCGCCAACGTCGCCCACGCCTAAGCCGTCAATAAACACGTAGCCGGTGGGCATTTTGGCGTCTTGCACTTTGGCTTGGCCGCTGGAAGTGATTTCCAGCACCTGGCCGTTGTCGAGCACAAAAATGTTGGCATCCGGAATGCCCATGCCGCGCGCCAAGTCGGCGTGTGTGACGATCATGTGGTGTTCGCCGTGGATGGGCATAAAGTATTTGGGTTTAACCAAGGCCATCATGAGCTTTAATTCTTCCTGGTGGGCGTGGCCCGAGGTATGGATGTCCAGAACTTTATTGTAGATGACGTGCGCGCCTAAGCGCGTTAAGTTGGAGAGTACGGCCGCCACCGAGCGTTCGTTGCCCGGAATGGGCGTGGCCGAAACAATCGCCGTGTCACCCTTTTTAATTTTGACCGTCTTGTGGTCGCCCCGCGCCATGCGCGCAAGGCCCGCGGCATCTTCGCCCTGGCTGCCGGTGGTGAGAATCAGGATTTGGTTATCCGGGTACTTTTTGGCCTGCTCGCTTTTAATGATGATTTTGGGCTGAATTTTTAAATAGCCCAAAGATAAGGCGATTTCGATGTTATTGACCAGGCTGCGGCCGGTGACTATGACTTTACGGTTGAATTTGGCCGCCGCGTCTAGCGCCTGCTGCACACGGGAAATGTTGGTGGAAAAGGTGGCAAAAATTATGCGGCCTTTTATGTCCGCGAAAGTGCGGTCAATGGTCTGGCCTAAGTCCCTTTCGCTCATGCAGTAGCCCGGTTTGGTGGCGTTGGTGGAATCCGACATTAAAAGCATGACGCCCTCGCTGGCGTACTTGGCGATTTTTTGGAATTCCGCCGGTTTTAAATCGGCCGGAGTATGGTCGAACTTCCAGTCCGTGGCGTAAATAATCTGGCCGGCCGGGGTTAAGATCGACAGGCCGATGCTGTCGGGAATGTTGTGGTTGAGCCTAAAAAAGCGGACCTTAAAACTACCCAAAGACAAAATGTCATCGATCTTAAAAGTATTGACGCGACTGCGGCCTAAGAGCCCAAATTCCTCCAGGCGCTTTTTAATGAAGCCGGCGGTCAGCGGCATAGTGTAAATGGGCGGGTCGCCGATTTTTGGCATGATGTAGGGAATGGCGCCAATGTGGTCCAAATGCCCGTGGGTAATAATCACGCCGCGGATGCGCCGTTTGTTTTCTTCCAGCCACTTGGTGTCCGGAATAATATAGTCGATGCCGGGCATGGTTTCGTCCGGAAAGGCCAGACCCATGTCAATGACAATTAAGTCATTGCCATATTCCAGCACGGTCATGTTTTCCCCGACTTCTTCAATCCCACCCATCGGAATGATGCGCAGGTTTTGGCGCGAAGCCGTGTAGTTGCTGGTGGTTAGGCTAGGGGAAGCGCCGCTTCCTAAGCTGGTAGCCTTATTAATGAGCATTTCCAATCGGTCGCCAGCCGCGCCGCTGTCCGTTCGTCCTTGGGAATGCGTGTTTGGTTTTTTAATCATAAAAAACTTTCTGGACCAAATGCGCTGTTTTGGGCCAATAAAAATTAACGAGCTCCTTAAATTAGGCGGTGAAGTTTCATCGCGTTGTTTAAGGGAACAGCTGAGGGTGGCTTGTGCGGCCGACTCATCAGCGTTTGCGCAGTAAACAGATAAAAATCAAAAAATAAAATTTTTAGCTGATATCTATTTGCTGGACTCAGTAAAGTTTGGTTTCAGCTCTAGCTCAATACTTTATATAA
>JAGWQI010000098.1 GCA_028870105.1 Patescibacteria group bacterium | reverse complement strand
AGCTGATCCGTCCTAAGGATAAGATGGGGGTTCGATTCCCTCCGAGGGCACCATAAATTTGATATAATATCAAATATCATCATCAAAATGATCGACCCCGAACTCAAAACTCAACTGGACCAAATCAACCAAAACCTTTTTGAAATTAAAAAAAAGTCAGGTCCAGCCGGCGTTTGGCGTTCTTTTTTTGGCGGCGTGATGAGCGCTTTAGGTTATGTGGTTGGCATTGCGTTGGTGGTAATGCTTTTGGTCTGGGTGCTGCAAAAGACCGGAATGTTGCCGGCGTTTGAGGAACAGGTAAGGAGTTTTACGGAACTGGTGAACGGTGCCAAGCAATTACTGCCCACTACTACCAGCAGCAGTAATAAGATCCAGGCGCCCAGCGGTGCGCCCGCCGGCGGGGGAGAAAGCATAATCACCTTGCCCAACGGCCAGCAGCTGAAAGTAAATATCACTCAATAGCTATTGAAAAATCTTTTTAAAATCGATATAATATGAGTCTGTGCGGGCCATTAGCTCATTTGGTAGAGCGCTTCCATGGCATGGAAGAGGCGACCGGTTCAAATCCGGTATGGTCCACCACAAAAAATTAAAACCGCCCTGCTTAGGGCGGTTTTCTTGCTCTCAACGGCTAGCTAATTGGGCAAACTAATTTGCTTTTGGTCGGGATGCAGGGAATCGAACCCTGTCTTCACGCACCCGAAGCGCGCGTACTACCGGTATACTACATCCCGGTCAAAAGCAAATTAGTTGTAAAATTTATTAAACGGGGATTGGCCTAAAAATCTGATTTATTATAACCTTTAAATGCGTTTTTATCAATGGTATGATATAGGAGCTATGGACAAGCAGTTGGTCATAAAAAATTTGTTGGTCAGTTATGTCGAGGCCCCTGGCGGGGGAGGGCAGACAATGTTGTTTTTGCATGGTTGGCGTTCCAACAAGCAGGTTTGGGCCAAAGTTATTAATAGTATAGAAGATACGGAATGCAGAATATTAGCCTTGGATCTGCCGGGTTTTGGCGGCTCGCAAGCGCCTAAGGAACCGTGGAGCGTGGGGGATTATGCCGGGTTGGTGGCTGAGTTCGTTGAAAAATTACAGTTGTCGCGTGTTGTTGTGGTTGGCCATTCGTTCGGCGGCCGGGTCGGCATAAAATTGGCGGCCAATTTTCCGCAGTTGGTGAGCAGGCTGGTTTTGGTAGACAGCGCCGGGTTTGCCGATGCCGTGACGAAAAAGAAAATTTACGCGGCGCTGGCTAAAGTAGTGCGGCCAATTTTCCAGCCACGCGTTATGCAGCCGTTGCGCCGCAAGATTTACCAGTCGCTCGGCGCGGAAGATTACGTGGCCACGCCGCAGCTGCGGCAGACTTTTGTCAACGTGGTTCGGGAGGATTTGGCTGAGGACATAGCCAGGATCCGCGTGCCGACCCTGCTGGTCTGGGGACGCCACGATCGAGAAACGCCGCCGCGTTTTGGCGAGCGGATGTTTGCCGCGATTCCGAACGCGCAGTTGGTTATTTTGGAGCATGCCGGACACTTTAGTTTTATCGACCAACCGGAAAAGTTTGTGGAGGTGCTAAGGAAATTCATTTTTTGACGCCAAGGTAAAAAATTATGGATATTTTAACGCCAAATTTTATTAAGTACCAATTGTACCTGCTGCAGTTGGAGAATTATGAATTGTTGCGCTATTGGAAGCTGTTGTTCGGCAAGGGGTTTTTCCCCAGCCAAAGACGGCCGTTGCGCAAAGAACTGGTTTGGACGGTTAAGGCCAAGGCGCTGCTGCTTATGGCCGTGGCCATGCACGTTTTGGCCGTAATTGGTGCTGGCTTGATTACCATTGCTTTGCAGCGGAGCGTTGACGGACTTTTGGGAGTCTTGCTGCTGGTATTCTTATTGGGGTTGCCGTTTTATTTTTTGTGGCTGAGCTTGGCTTTGCTGCTAATTTGGCCGTTGGATAATTACGTAAAAAAGCGGTTGGTCGGGCAAGCGAGATTAAAGCTCGTAAAATTAG
>JAGWQI010000037.1 GCA_028870105.1 Patescibacteria group bacterium | reverse complement strand
ACGTTTTCCAAAGCAGCCGGTACCAGCACGTCGCAATCTAAAACCAATAACTCTTCATTGCTAATATTTTTCGCCCCGGCAAAATCTTTCAGCATGCCGGTCTGTTTTTTGTGCTCAAAAACCTTATTTAAATCCAAGCCCTCTGGATTATAAATGCCGCCTTTGGAATCAGACAGCGCCACGATTTTGAAACCGGCCCCAAACGCTTTCTTGGCAAAAAAGGTGGAAACGTTGCCAAAACCTTGCAGCGCGATTTTAGCGCCGGCCGGAGCGGCCACGACTTTTTCCTGGACCACGCTCTCAAACACCCAATAGCCGCCAAAACCCGTAGCCTCTTCCCGACCTTGGCTGCCGCCCTTGTCGATTGGCTTACCCGTAAACACGGCTTTGGACTTGGGGTCGCCTGTGATTTTTTGGTACTCATCAACCATCCAACTCATAATCTGGCCGTTGGTGTTCACGTCCGGCGCCGGCACGTCGAACTCCGGGCCGAGCACGGGGTACATTTTTTGCACGTAACCGCGGGACAAACGCTCTAACTCCCCCGCCGACAATTCTTTCGGATTAACAATGATTCCGCCTTTGCCGCCGCCGAACGGCACGTTAACCACGGCATTCTTAAACGACATCCAAAAACTTAAAGCGCGAACCTCATCCAAATTTACGTCCTGGTGATAACGAATCCCCCCCTTGTATGGCCCGCGGTTATTGTTGTGCTGGCTGCGGAAACCGGTAAAAATTTTCTGCTGACCGTCGTCCATTACCACTGGAATACTTACTTCCACATAACGATGCGGCACTCTTAACTGTTCAATGTCATTGCGCTCAAAGCCGGCAATCAAAGCCGCCTGCTCTAGCTGTTTTTTTGCGCTGTCAAATGGGTTAATCATACGCTTGGCAAAAATTTACGGAATCGGCGTTGCGGCCTATCAGAACTAGGCAAATAAACGCGAAGCCCGCTAATTTTGTCCTTATATTAATTGTTAAGCTTCGGCAATCGTCGTCGCTCGTTGTTTGATTATAACCTCGCCGCCTAAAAATCGCAAGGCTCAAACCTGGGCTCGCGCGCGGCGGATGTCGGCCTGAATTTGCCGCCGCAACGCGGCCTCACTAGAATATCGGCGGAACGGCCGCAAATATCGGCACAAACAAATAACCAAACGCTTGCCATACAGATTGCCTTGAAAACCAATTAAGTGTGCCTCCAACTTAGGCAAGCCGCGGCTGTCCAGCGGACCAACAACAACCGCCGCCGGCCAATTTTGGATTTTTGCCTTATACCCAACCTCTGCCACCCAACCGGCCCAAACGCCCAGCTTGGGCTTGCGCCTAAGGCGCGCCCACTGCCGGCGCTCCAAATTGGCAGTCCGAAAACCCAAAACCCGGCCATAGCGCTGGCCGCGAATGACCCGTCCCGAGATAAAAATATTCTTAGTGCTTGTCACTTATTAGCCGTCTCTTATTCCTTTAACTCATTTTACCGGCTGGCCGCGATATGGAATACCAAAAAAGTTTTGGCCAAGCAGCCGCTCGGCCGCCGCGCGCGCGGCGCGGCTGCGGTAGGTGAGCAGCACATCACCCTTAATAAATTCCAAACCCTGATCGTAAATTTTGCAAGTTAGCTGCTCCGGCTCAAACCCAGCCACGCCGTTAATAGCTAAAACTTTAGCCGTTAGATCCTGGTGAACGGAAAAAGCCTTTTGTACCTGCGGAAAAAAGGGCAAATGCTCGCAATCCACCAAATGCTCGCGGCGGTTATGAATAACGCTGGCCCAAACTATTTTAGCCGCCGGCCAATAGCTCAAGCAATAAATGGCATTGGCTAAAATAAACAGCACTAAACCGCCGCTCAACAATTTACGTCTAATCGACCGGGTTTGAGGCGTGCCAGTCGCGATATTGGCCGGAGTTTGCGTCTGGATCATTCCCGCTCGGCTAAATATTTTTCCACATCCAGCGCGGCCATGCAGCCCATGCCCGCAGCGGTCACCGCCTGGCGGTAACGCGGGTCATTTACATCGCCGGCCACGAACACGCCATCGATGTTTGTATGCGTATGATTACTAACCGTGATATAACCTTTCTGGTCAACGGCCACGCCGGCAGCGGCAAAAATTTTGGCAGCCGGCGTGTGGCCAATGGCCACAAACAACCCTTGCGCCGACAGAACCTCTTCGGTGCCACTTTGGTTATATTTTACCTTCACGCCGCTAACGCTATTCTCCCCCACGACCTCCACAATAGTCGCATCGGCTACAAATTTAATTTTTGGGTTGTCCTGCGCGCGCTTCAGCATAATTTTGCTGGCGCGGAATTCCGGCCGACGGTGTACAATAGTCACCGTCTTGGCAAATTTCGTCAAAAAATTAGCTTCTTCCATGGCGCTGTCTCCCCCGCCGGCCACAATCACGTCCTTACCTTTAAAAAAGAAACCGTCGCAGGTGGCGCAGGCCGACACGCCTTTGCCGCGCAGGCGCTGTTCGCTTGGCAGGTTCAGCCAATTAGCGTCCGCGCCAGTGGCAATAATCACGGTCTTGGCCCGGTATTCGGTTTTGTCGGTCTTCACCACCAATGGCTGCTTGCTAAAATCCGCCGCGACCACGTTTTCCTGCTTGAGCTCCGCGCCAAAGCGTTCCACTTGCTTGGTCATGTTCGCCATAAGTTCCGGACCCAAAATCCCCTCGGGAAAACCGGGAAAATTTTCGACTTCCGTGGTCTGCATCAGCTGGCCGCCGGGATTCTGCCCGGCAATCACCACCGGTTTTAATTCGGCTCTCGCGGCATACAAAGCTGCGGTCAGCCCAGCCGGGCCGCTACCAATAATAACGGTGCTATAAACCTGTAATTCCATCATAAGCGTGTTTGAGATAATAAAAAATCTTGCTCTATATTTAGAGCAGAATCAAGAAGTAAGTATCTGGAATTAAGCCAACCAGAGGTTTTCTTAATCCGTAACTCATGCTCCAAGCTTCTACCTATATTCTACCAGACCCGTCAAGCGATTGACAACCAAGGCGGTTTTGGTTACACTAGCCGGTCCGCCGGCTTAAGTCCGAGCAACCCGAGCAGGCGGCGAAAAGTCCTTGTTTTAACCAATGGAGGGTCATCCGGCCCGCGGGCCGGAAAGGAGGCCCATGACTGCTTTGGTCCTGATGGGCGGACTGGCGCTGCTGATGCTGCTTGGCGTACGCAGCGAAACCAAACGACTTAAGGTTTCGCTGGCCAAAAAGCTGCCGCAAACGCAAGTACTGCCCAAGGCGATCGGCATGCTCCTGATAGTGGCTCAAATTTCCGAGCTGCTAAAAATGGTGGAGCATGCCACAATCGTCCATGTCGCAACCGCGCTCTTGTTGCTCGCAATCGCGACCGCGACACGATCAGGACCCGAACGCGTCTAACGCGCCGGCATTTGCCGCGGATCTCCTGATCAAAAGCCGCCCACTTGACTCTGGGCGGCTTTGTTTAAATTTAAATGGGCTACTTAAATTCCGACAGAATCAGCGGGATATCGTAATTTTTGCCGTCACGAACAAAGCTCACCAAAATCTGGTCACCCGCCCGATATTTAGCAATTACCGTATCAAGCTCGTTGACCTGCGTCAGCACCTCGTGATTAATAGCCACTATCACATCGCCAACTTTCAGTCCTGCGGAGGCCGCCGGACTGTCCGGACTCACTTCTTCTACGTAAGCGCCTTGGCTTAAAGCCGGCTTGCCGAACATTTGATCTTTACTGGCGGTCACAAAGCCCACGCCGAAGTAAGGGTGGGAAACTTTACCAAACATCTGAATTTGGCTGACCACGTCCTTAACAACATTCGCCGGCACGGCAAAACCCACGCCGCTGCCGCGCATGTCGATCATGGTATTTATCCCAATAACCTCGCCCGCCAGGTCAATTAGCGGGCCGCCACTATTACCGGGGTTAATGGCCGCATCGGTCTGAATCAATTGCTGCAAGCGCGGCAATGGCGACGTCTGATCAACAGCATCAAGCGTCCGGCCCAAGCCAGAAACCACGCCACGGGTCACGGAATTCTGGTATTGCCCCAAAGAATTACCAATAGCAAACACGGTTTGACCCGTTTCTAAGGTGGCAGAGTCGCCAAACTTCACCGCGGGAAAATCCCGACCATCAATCTTTAGCAAAGCCACATCGTCGTATTTGTCATGGCCTAAAATCTTCGCCTCATACTGGCTGCCGTCGGCAAATGTCACGGTATATTTTAGGTTGTCGTCCTGCACCACATGGTTATTAGTCACGACCAAACCGCTTGAGTCAATTAAAAAACCCGTGCCCTCCACCCCGTTTTCCTGACTGTCAGGCTGCGGGGAGTCGCCGCCAAAAGTTGCAGGCGCGCCCTGGGGCGTGCCGATTAGATTAACCACCGCCGGCTTGACCGAGCGCACGGCCAAAATGCCTTGTTGCTCGTCGGTCAGCGCCTGGTTAACCGCCGGCTTTATGGGATTAAGCTGAATTTTTTGCGCCATACCGGGCAATGCGGTAACCGCTAAAAAACCGACGGCCGCACCAATGACAATTTTTGTTAGAACATCTCTCATAAAGCCCTTTCTGATTCCTACTGAAGATTACTATTCAAACTTAGTTATTCAATACGCGCCGCATCCAAGGCGTTTAGTATCTGTTTAGTGGCCACCAGCCAATGCGGGTTGCACGGCTGCACGTAAACGCCGCACATCTGCTCCAAGGTCATATTCTGATAGCGCCGGTCCAACAGGCGGTCAAAATCCACTATCCAGTTTTCCAAACTGCGATAGGAACGGAGGTTACTGCCGCCAATGCCGCTGCAGTTGTTCCCCTGGCAATACTTGCCCAGCGTGCTTTCGGCGAACGAAATGGCCAAAATGAGCTTCCAGTGTTTCTGTTCGGCGATCACGTCCGCCTGGTTAACCAACGGCGAACTCCAGTCGGATAAAAACTGTTGCAGCTTGGTCTTGCGCTCGGCTAACTGGTCTGCCGCGGTTGGTGCGCCCAAATAATCTTGCAGCAATTGAATCGGCGTATTAAACAAAACTTCGTTAGAAATCACCGGTTGGCTGGCCGCGTCCGCGGGCACAGTGCCCAGCGCTATCGGTTCACTTGCCGCCAGAGGTTGGGGGCTTTCGGCGCGGCTCTGGGGGGTAGACGCTTCATACCACATGCCGAAACCAAACACCAACGCCAATGCCATGGCCAGCGCCAGCGGTTGGCCGCGCCGCGCCAAATGCCGCCAAAAATTCGAGGGAGGCGGGATTGTCACGGCACTTGCTACCGGCCGCCGCACGACGCGCCGCGCCAAACGGCGAACAACCGGGGTTGGCTGTGCCAATTTTAACGCGGGACGAATGTCGCTAACCATAACCCCGCTTTTGACCAAAGCTGATTGCGGTTTGGTTTTGACCCGCTGGCGAATGGCGCCAGGTTGGCGCCGAAACACAATACCTTCAAAATTTGGTTTTTTAGTATTCACCATCTTATTATATCATAACGTCGCCGGTATAAAGGACGCCTAAAATCTAACAAAAAATCGCCCCAAAGGGCGGTATTTAAATTGCCAACCACGCCTGCCAAAACCAATTGGGTGCCTTGGCCAATAGGCCAAATTCGGCACCCCCTAATATGATTCTCTGAGTTTCCTAGCCCGTTTTGGATGGCGCAATCTTTTTATCGCTTTTGCCTCAATTTGCCTAACCCTCTCCCGAGTAACCCCACCCATTTCTTCCCCCACCTCTTCTAAAGAGTGCTCCTTATTGTAGGGCGGGAAGCCGTGACGCATTTTTATAACTTTATTTTCCCTCGGAGATAGCGTTTTTAGCACATTATTGACTGCCCGCGGTAACTGCCGCTCTTGCATCAGGGCTTCTGGGTTAGCCCCGGACGAAGAGTCAGGTGTCTCAATAACGCTTTCGGTACTCACATAATTTTTTTCCGGAATTTTTTTAGGGTTGTCCGAGCCATTGCGAGAATATTTTTTTAGCCACTCTAAAAACTTACCCTTTATGCGTCTGGCCACATAGCTCTGGATCTGATTGTCAGCCATCGCAAAATCAATGTTCTTGTTCTTCAGTAAATCCGTAAAAACCTCTTGGACTAAATCTTTTGCCAGCTCGAGAATGTCTGTGTTTAGCTCCTGATACGGGACATTCCTGTAAATGAGGGTATCGGCATAGCGCACGTATTCGGTTTTCTTTGCCGCGAATAATTCCCCCAGCCTGCGTTCGTAGTTGCCATTGGCTTGTTCCGGAACGGCCCGAAAAGTCTCGGCCATAAATAACTAGTTAATTACGCGTAATTATTATAGCACGCTGCGGGCTGGATGCTTGCCCCCCGTTTTAAAAAAGCCAGGGGCGGACTTGAAAAAATGCCTAATTTCTGGTAAAATATCAAAAGTTCAAAAAAACTTAAAAAAAATTTGGCGCTATCGTCTAATGGTTAGGACACCACGCTTTCAATGTGGGAATCCGGGTTCGATTCCCGGTAGCGCTACCACAAAAGGCTCAACCCCGGTTGAGCCTTTTGTTTTTGCTGCTGGATTCTGCCGGAAACGGTCATATTCCTACACCCCTTTGCACACGCACCGACTGCCCTACTCGAAGTTTCTACGTTACTGTGGGGGCGGCGTGCCGCTAGTTTGGGTTTGGGTGGTGGTCCCGCTATTTTCCACCCAGGTACCGGCTTTTTGGAAAAAGGTTTTGCACTCTTGGGTGTGGCTGGGATCGCTGCAATAAGTTTGGCAAGACGCCTGGTCGGTACAGCCGCCGGGACCGGGCTGGTTGTTTTGCACTTGCGCGTTTGAATTATTTTGGCCAAAACCCATAGCCTGGGCAAATGCGCCGCAAGCCTGGCCCTGGCTGGGATTTTTACAAAAGTCTAAGCAAGCCTGCAAGTCCTGGCAGCCGCCCGGGGTTTGCCCGCTCTGCAGCAGGGCCGCGAATTTTTGCAGTTCTTCGGGCGGGAAGCTTTCGGCCGGCTGGTTTGGATTTTCCTGGCCCGGACCCATTATGTGGGCGGCGGTAAACACCTGCCGGCACTCTTGCTCGTGGTCGGTCTGGCCGCAATAGGCCATGCAAGAATCTTTGGAGCCGCAATTGCCCGGCATGTGTCCGCCGGACTCCAAATAGCTTAAGACTTTTTCGCCGGTGGTAATATCGTCGTTAACAAAACTATGGGTCTGGGCAAAAGCAATGCACGTTTTGAGGTTAACAATTTTGGTACAGAAAGCTTCGCAGGCGTCGGCTGACTTGCAGCCGCCCGGACCGCTGCCGCTGGCCAAAATTTGAGCATACTGGTCAGCCTGGTCGGCCTGGATTTGGCTTATGAGTCCGTTGGCTTTGGCGTACGCCACGCAGTCAGGCATGTGCGCGGGTTGGTCGCAGTAGGCGTGGCAAGCACTTTGGCTGGCGCAATTGCCCAGCGAGGCAACGGGGAATTTGGGCTGGGCAGTGGCGGCCTTTGCCAATAAAATCAATCCTCCGGCAAATATCAGACTAACAAAAATTTTCTGGGATTTAAGCATATTAGAATGGGTTATGATATAAGCCGCCAAGCGGGTCTATAACCGGGTTAGTAGTAGATGTTGCGGCAGCCGACGCAGCCGCGGTTTTGTTGGTGGCGGTCGTGGTGGATTGCGACTGGGCCGCGGGGGCGGCTGGCGACGGCGCATGCGCGGTACGCGCTGGCCGGGCTGCCACATTGCCCTGTGGCGTGTTAGCCGAATGTTGGACCAGCAACACCAAACCACCGGCAATTACAGCCAGTACCGCAATCAGAACCATTTGGTTTTTTCTTCTCATAGAAAAAAAATACTTTTAAACTTACAAATAAAAAACGCACTAGCAAAAAATCTGCCCAGTACATCACGCCAATCAGCTTTCATGCTTTTCTAGAAAGTCTGCAAATTTTTGTTGGTTTCAAAACACTGTTCTCTTTATCTGATTATAGCACGGCTTAAAATTTACGGCCAACATCAAACCTTCTATTTTACAATAAAAGCTATTTTCATACATGGTTAGGACATTATGCTTTCAATATGGAAATTCGGGTTCGATCCCCGGTAGCGCTACCAATTTCGAGGGTGCGTTTGTCGAACTCCTTGCCACCAGACCCCGCCGCGCCGTTCTCATAGAAAAAGTCTTGAAAAAACTCCTTTAAGACCACCCCCCGGTCGTCGTGAGCGCCACCACGCCCCACAAAAGGTTCAATTCGGCCGCAGGCCCTAAGCTTGCCGAAGGATTGTGCCTTTTATTTTGATTATTAACTCCTGCCAACGATGCTTATAGCAAAACCAAAAATTTGCTATAATTACCTAGTCATTAAATTGAAAGGATACAAAAATATGAACGAATCCCAAAATTCACACCATCATGACCACTGCCAGCAGTGCCACCACGGCGTGTGGGGCATGTGCTGCCACGACTGGCGCTCGCGCCTGCTCTCTTGGCTGCTTGGCCTGTTGGTCTTGTGCCTGGCTTTTTCCATGGGCTTTAAGCTCGGCGAATTTAAAGGCCGCTATGGCAGCCTCTGGCAAAACGACTATGACAATTACGGCAATTTCCGCATGATGCAGCCCGCCGGCGGTTCCGGACGGATGTTCTATTACAATAACGGCGCCCAAAACAACAACGCACTCCCGCCAATGATGAACTACTATTACCAACAACAAGCCGCCAGCTCCAGCGCGGCCAAAAAATAACCTCCCAACCAACCCCGCTCTCAGGCCTAAACCTAGGGCGGGGTTTTTGTTCCCTGCCAGAGGTTTTAGTGGTATAATTAACCTAAGTTTTAGTCTTTGAAAAATAATTATGACATCAAACCTTAATAAAAAAATCCTCGTAGTAGAAGACGACACTGACATGCGCAACCTGTTGGTGGACAAACTGCTACTGAAGCATTACGAAATCATCCAGGCCGAGGACGGCGAGCAAGCCGTGGCCAAAATTCTCGCCCACCGTCCGGACTTAATTTTGCTAGATTTGATTTTGCCCAAACGCGACGGCTTCGCCGTGCTGGAATGGATCCGACGGAATAACAATCTCGCCTTGGCGCTAATCCCGGTCATTATTCTCAGCAATTTAAACCGACCAAAAGATCTGCAGACTGCGGAAGACTTAAAAGTGGACAATTATTTCGTAAAGGCCCAGACCGAAATTGAAACTGTCTGCCAGCGGGTGGAAGAGATTTTGGCTAACCCCGCGACGGCTCCCTCGGGTTGGCAGCCCGCGGGCGCTAACTAATCCCCAGCTTATGGCTATCCCCTGGTTTAGCACTTTTACCCTGATCACCGAAACCCTCGTGACCGCGGGGGTACTCTATACTTTTTATTCCGGCTACAAGCGCGGCCGTTTTCCACGCGCCGTGGTTGCCGTAACTTTAGGTTACGAAATTTTGTTTAACATTAGCTACATGGCCTACCGCACCACCACCCACCAGGAGACCGGCCGGCCAGACAGCGCCTTACATGTAGCCGTGGCCGCTTTTCACGGAATATTCTCCCTGTTAATGTTCCTGGCCTTGCTTATTTTCTTTACTTTGGCATGGAAAAACTACAAACGCGGCGCCAACTACTTTGCCATCCACAAAATGCTCATGAAGGTGTTTATTGTTTGCTGGCTACTGGCTATACTTTCGGGTTTTTTGTTTTATTACGAGGCTTACTTTAGCCCCGAAGAACGCGCGGTTTACGTCGCGCCCACGCTTAAATAACCATGCTGAAAACAGTATTTTTTGATTGCGACGGAGTTGTAGTGCTAAGGCGGCAAAGATTCATGCAGCGCTTTTCTTTGGAGTATGACGTGCCCGAAGACAAACTACGGCCGTTTTTCCAAAACGAATTTCTGCGCTGTGAAATCGGCAAAGCCGATTTAAAAGAAGAGCTGGCCAAATACCTGCCACAGTGGGACTACAAACAGCCGGTGGAGGAACTGCTGGACTACTGGTTTAGAGGCGAAAGCCAGGTCGATAAAGACGTGACCGCTTTTATCCAAGACTTGCAAGCCCAAGGCGTAAACTGCTTTTTGGCCACAAACAACGAAAAACACCGGGCCCTCTATCTTATTAGCGAAGTTGGTTTGGGAGAAATTTTTAACGAAGTTTTTACTTCGGCGCACCTGGGTTATTTCAAAAGCCAGCCGGAATTTTGGCAAAAAGCTTACAACTTTGAGCTCATGGGCAACAAGCACGAGGTCTTGGCCGTGGACGATAACGAGGCCGTGGTCAGTGCCGCTCGAAATTTTGGGTTCTACGCCCACTTGTACCAATCTTTAGACAAGCTCAAACAGGAAGTCCAAAGGCTCATGTCGCTGTAATTAAAAAATCCCGCCCCGTGACCGGGGCGGGATTTTTTAAAAATTTAGACAAACGCCTGTTTGACCTCAGAAGAAAACCAGAGGTAAGCACCAATGGCCCCCTGAATCACCAAAGTAACATAATCAGCTTTTCCCTGGGTAATCGAACCAATGGCCGACAGTACCCCTAAGCCGGCCAAAACAATAGCAGTCATCCTAGCCCAGCTCTTGCCCTGCCACAAACCACGGCCGACAAAAAACGCCAGCACGCCCATGGCCAGCACGAACACACCCAAAACCATGAACATGGCCCCGCCCATAAAACCGGCAAACGGCACGGCACTGGTTAAGGCCGCGCCAAACATGGCCCCGCCAAAAATCGTAAGCACCCCCCCAAATATTCCGAACACCGAGCCAATATAGTACAGCACGGCAATAACCTTAACCATCACGGGAACGGTATGTCCCGCTGGCGCCTGCACTGTTTGTGGCGGCATGGCGGGAGAAGATTGTTGCATATCCATAA
>JAGWQI010000036.1 GCA_028870105.1 Patescibacteria group bacterium | reverse complement strand
CTGGAAGAAATCTTTACTCACAAATCCACCTGCAAGTACTGCGCCTCTTCTGCGCCCAGGCCTATGATGTAAATCGGCATTTAAAAAAATCCTTCCGCGAGGAAGGATTTTTTTATTAAACACTAAGCGTTTTCCGCTTTGCCAGATTCCGCCGTCTCCTCGGCAACCGCTTCGGCTTTCTTGGGGGCTTCAACCAAAGCCTTCAAAGACAAACCCAAACGGTGTTCCGCTGGCTCGATGGAAATAATTTTGAACTGCTTGGTCTCGCCGGATTTCAGCAAGTCTTCGGGATTCTTAACGGCCTCATGCGATAGTTCCATAATATGGCACAAACCCTGAATGTCCTTATCGAGTTCCACAAACACCCCAAAAGGCATAACTTTGGTAACTGTGCCGTCCACAACCTGGCCAATTTGATACTTTTTGACCGCTTCCAGCCAAGGATCCTGTTGCAACTGCTTAATCGACAACGACACGCGGCCCTTATCGATGGAAATTACCTTGGCTTGGACCCGTTGGCCCACTTTGATAATATCCTTAGGGTTATCAATGCGCTGCCAGGCTAACTCGCTAATGTGCACTAAACCCTCAAGCTCGCCAAATTTAACGAACGCGCCAAAATCCACCACGCCGGTCACCATACCGTCCACAACCTGGCCAATTTTAAGTTGGCTGAGCTTGGCCTCGGTTTCCTTTTCGAACACGGCCTTTTCGGAAACAATCAATTTTTCTTCCTCACTGTCGGCAGTAATAATTTGCACGTCAAAGAGTTGGCCAACGTAGGACTGTAAAACCGAAAGAATACGACTCTTATCGCCATCTTCCACGCGCGGATAATGTTCCAACGATAGCTGCGACACCGGCAAAAATCCGGTCACGTTATTGATTTCAACCATCAAGCCGCCCTTATTCGCCTCCAGAATCTTGGTCCGAACGACCTCGCGCGTATCCATTTTTTCACGCAAGGTCTGCCAAACGCGTTCCTGGCCAGCCTGGCGCATGGACAATTCCACAATGCCGTCCTTATTCTCCGGCTCAACCACGGTGGCAAAAACCTTATCGCCGGGCTTAAGCGCGGCTAAGGTTGCCTGGTCGTCGTAAAGCTCGCGGCCGCGGACCACGCCGATGCCGTAACCTTCCAAATCCACGTAAACTTCGTTCTTACCCACGGAAATCAACGAACCTTCAACCATGTCGCTAGCTTTTAGCACCTTAATTTCCACGCCACTGTCAACTAATTCGCTCATGGTCACGGCCTGGGCGGCGGCGGCGGGAATGGGTGCTGGGGCGGGGATTTGTGCTGTTTCTTCTGCCATAAATTATCTTTCTTTAACCTTAATCGGATAAAAAAATCAACGACCCTAATCGTTGAAAAATTAAGATACGATCAATTGGTTAATTATTAATCGTGCTAAATCCAAAAGCTTATTTGGGGTTAATATTGTTAAGAAATCTTTAGCACGTACGCAAATAAGCTTAAATATTATAAAGCAAAAACCAATTCTTGGCAAGGGTCGCGGGGACAATAAAATTTCGCTCAAATAACAAAGAATTTTAAATAAAAATCCACCAAAAACCACTTCCTTTTTTTGCTAAAATCAGCTATAATCTTGCTATATGCACATCCAGTATTTCGGCTTATCAAGCTTCAAAATTACGACCAAAGAAGCAACCTTAATTACCGACCCCTTCCACAAAGACTCCGGATTGACGCCGCCGCGCGGCGCGGCGGAAATTTTAGTTTTGGCTGAAAAAAACAAAAAACTTTACAGTGCGGTTTCCGGCATTTCCGGCGAGCACTTTGACGTAACCGACCCCGGCGAATATGACATCAAGGGCGTCACTATTACCGGTATCCCCCTAAAACAAGAGGACCACTACGTGACCGCTTTTTTGATTGAAAGTGAAGACCTCCGGATTTTAAACTTGACCCACATTAAGGATTTCAATATGAAGCAGGACGAGATTGAGGAATTAGGTGAAATTGACATTTTAATTCTGCCGGTGGGTGGCAATACAGTTATGTCGGCCGCGGCGGCGGCCAAGGTAGTCAACGAGATTGAGCCTAAGGTCATAATCCCCTCGCACTACAAGATGCCCGGATTAATAATAGACGTGGATCCGCTTGATAAATTTCTTAAAGAAATGGGCGGCAAAAAAGAGGAAATGGAAAAACTGACGATAAAAAAGAAGGATTTGGCGGAGGAGGGAACGAGAGTGGTTGTACTAGAACCCCTGAGATAATTAAATAAAATTTTCTTTAATTTGTATGTCTTGGCTACAGCGCATCCGCCAGAAACCGCAAGCTGAAAAAATCAGGTTTATCTGGATTATCATGATTATTGTTGCCGTAATTTTAATTTTACTGTGGATCATTACCGACCGCTACAGCCGCCATTTGCCCAAAGAAACTCATTTATTCCAAGTCATCGGTCAAGGTTTCACTGACCTAAAAAATAATTATAAAAAATAACATGCTGCCAAACCGGTTTAGCCCTGAACATCCGCGGGTCAACCGACCAACAAAACGCAAAGCCCGGGCAGACAGAGTCGACGCGTCCGACCCCGACCACTTTTCACATTATGCCATCAACCCCAAAACCGGCCGTCCCGACCCAGATTTACTTTTAGGCCCGGACGGCACGCTCCTAGAGTCCCTCACGGAAAAACCTTCTAACCTTCCCCAAAATTAACTGACCCATGCCCAAAGATTCCACACAACCTGTCCCCAGCAACATCGGTGAAGTCAAAGACCGTTTTTTGGAACGCGAAATGCAGGAGTCGTACCTCGACTACGCCATGAGCGTAATTGTTAGCCGCGCCCTACCAGACGTACGCGACGGCTTAAAGCCGGTACACCGCCGCATTTTGTACACCATGCACGAAATGGGTCTGCGCCATAACGTAAAATTCCGCAAATCCGCGGCCGTGGTTGGTGACGTACTCGGGAAGTACCACCCGCACGGCGACATGGCGGTTTATGACAGCATGGTCCACATGGCGCAAGACTTTTCCATGCGCTACCCCTTGATTGACGGCCAAGGCAATTTTGGCTCTATGGATGGCGACAGCGCTGCGGCCATGCGTTATACCGAAGCCCGCATGTCTGCCCTGGCCGAAGAACTGCTGGTGGATTTAGACAAAGATACCGTGGACTTCCGCGATAACTACGATGCCACGCGCAAGGAACCGGTAGTGTTGCCAGGCAAACTTCCCAATCTGCTACTGAACGGCACATTAGGCATTGCCGTGGGCATGGCCACCGACATTCCACCGCATAATCTTGGTGAGATCTGCGACGCGATTATCAAGCTAATTGATGATCCCGAAGCCACCACTGAAGATTTAATGGAATTCGTTAAAGGACCGGATTTCCCCACCGGCGGCATTATTTACGATATTGCGGCCATTAAAAACGCCTACGCCACGGGCAAGGGTAGTATTGTCATGCGCGCGAAAACCGAGATCGCGGAAACCAAAAGCGGCCCATTCCAAATTTTGGTTCATGAGATCCCTTACCGCGTCAATAAGGCTACACTGCTGGAAAAAATCGCTGAACTGGTCCGCGACAAAAAAGTCGAGGGCATCCGCGACGTACGCGACGAATCTGATAAAGACGGCGTGCGGGTAGTCATTGACCTCAAAAAAGACGCCCTGGCCAACAAAATCTTAAACCAACTGTTTTCCTACACCCAGCTACAGGAAACCTTCCACTTAAACATGTTGGCCTTGGTCGACGGCATTGAGCCGCACGTGCTGAACTTAAAAACCGTGCTGGAAAAATACGTCGAACACCGGCAAATTGTGGTGCGGCGGCGCACTGAATACGAACTGAAGAAAGCCAAAGAGCGCGCTCACATTTTAGAGGGCCTCAAAAAAGCGCTCGATCATATTGATGAGGTCATCAACACTATTAAGAAGAGTCCAACCAAAGAGGAAGCTAAGGCTAACTTGATGAAAAAATTCAAGCTATCCGACGTGCAGGCCGACGCGATTCTAGAAATGCGCCTGCAA
Source organism: Patescibacteria group bacterium (assembly GCA_028870105.1). Classification (GTDB taxonomy): domain Bacteria; phylum Patescibacteriota; class Doudnabacteria; order UBA920; family UBA920; genus JAJYJE01. The sequence goes on along the minus strand of JAGWQI010000036.1, from coordinate 7,023 downwards.
ACTTTGGCTGGCTTAGAACGAAAGAAAATTGACGACGAACTTAAAGAAAAGAAAGCTTTAATTACCGAGCTGGAAAGCATCTTGCAATCCAAAAAGAAAATTTTGGGGATTATAAGAAAAGAGGTCGAAGAGATGAAAACGCGCTTTGGCGACGAACGCCGTACCTCCGTGGTTAAAAACGCGGTCGGAACCTTTAGCGCCGAGGACCTTATCCCCGAAGAAAACGTAATCATCACGATTACCAAATCCGGCTATGTTAAACGCCTGCTGCCCGACACCTATCGTCAACAATCGCGTGGCGGCAAAGGCGTGATTGGCCAAACCTTAAAAGAAGAGGACGTGGTGGAAAAGCTCATCTCGTCCAATACCCACGACGACATCTTGTTTTTCACCAACAAGGGGCGGGTTTTCCAGACTAAAGTATACGAACTGCCCGAGGGCAGCCGCGTTGGCCGTGGTCAGGCTTTAGTGAACTTTCTGCAGCTCGGCGCCGGAGAAATTGCCACCACTGTGCTCACTTTAACCAAAAAGAACGGCGCCAAGTTCTTGATTATGGCCACCAAAAACGGTCTAATCAAAAAAACCAACCTGGAAGAATTCGCCAAGGTCAGGCGTAGCGGCATGATTGCCATTTCGCTGAAAGGCACTGACGAGCTCAAATGGGTGGAAGCTTCAAAAGGTGACGATCAAATTATGCTGTCCACCGAAAATGGCCAAGCCATTCGCTTTAACGAAAAAGATGTCCGCCCCATGGGCCGCGCGGCTAGCGGTGTCACCGGTATGCGCCTGAAGAAAAATGATTTGATTATTAGCATGGACGTAATTAAAAAGGACGTTAACCCCAAAGATTTGGAAGTCTTGGTAATCACCGAAAATGGCCTGGGCAAAAAGACCGAACTGGCTTATTACAAAGTGCAAAAACGCGCCGGCAGCGGCATTAAAACGCTTAAAGTCACACCCAAGACCGGCAAGATTGTGTCCATGTACATCCTCAATGCCGGCGAGGAACACGACTTGGTCATTATGTCCCGCGGCGGGCAGACCATTAGAACGTCCTTAAATGCCATCTCTACTTTGGGCCGCGCGACACAAGGGGTCAGGGTAATGAGGCTAGACGAGGGCGACAGGGTAGCCAGTGCGACAATCATCTAAATTAAGGGCTCCTTCGGAGCCCTTTTAATATTCTAAAGAATATTTTATAATAGTGTTCGCGGGCGTGTAGCTCAGTTGGTTAGAGCGCCAAGCTTATACCTTGGTGGTCCTAGGTTCGAGTCCTAGCACGCCCACCACAATGCACTATGAAATTCTTTCCCATTAAAACCCGGCCTTTCATTCCGCCGCGGGATAATATATTCAAGCTTCTTGACGAATCCCTTCCTCAGTTAAAGGAAGGCGATGTTGTTTTTATCACCTCCAAAATTTTAAGCATCCATCAAGGCAAGTGCGTAAAAATAACAAAATCAAAAACACAAAAATCAAGATTAACGACACAAGAAGCTGATTACAGCTTGCCGGCGAGCCAAGTCGCGGGGTCGGAGATTATCCTTACCATCAAAGACTATACGCTCATCCCTTCCTCCGGCATTGACGAAAGCAACGGCTCTGGTTATTTAATCCTCTGGCCCAAGCACCCAAGTCGCGAGGCCAAAACCATCGGTCAATATCTCAAGCGCAAATACCGCATAAAAAAATTGTCGATCATAATTACCGACAGCCACACCACGCCGCTGCGCTGGGGGACGCAGGGGATCAGCATCGGCTTTTACGGCCTCGAACCCCTGCTGGATTACCGCGGCAAAAAAGATATTTTCGGCAGGAAACTAAAACACACCCAGGTAAACGTTGTTGATAGCCTAACCGCCATGGCCGTGCTGCTAATGGGGGAAGGCGATGAGCGGCAGCCGCTACTAGTGCTGCGCGGAGCAAATTTTATCCGGTTTACAAACAAGGATACCCATCGCAAACTCGTCATTGAGCCAAAAAAAGATTTATATTATCCGCTTCTCAAAATTTTTCGGAAAAATCACTAATTTTAAATTCGCTTTCCTCAACTATGCCAGCCAAATATGTCGCGATTGCCGCCATTACCTTGGACGGCAAGATTGCCCTACATAAACACCACATGTCTAACTGGACCAGCAAGGAAGATAAAACCTTTCTGCGTGCGCTACTTAACAAGTCCGACGTGATAATCGTGGGTAAAAATACTCATAAAACTGCCGAGAAGCCCTTGTCTAAGAGAAATTGCCTGGTGATTAGTAGGTCAGCCCGGCGGCTAACCAACAAATCAGCACTGCTGACCTATGTTAAGCCAATTAAGGCCGAAATTCAAAAAATTATTCGCGCCCGCGGCTACAAGAACATCGTCGTGTTAGGTGGCGCGCAAACCTACACTTTTTGCCTAAAAAATGACATGCTTGACGAATTATACTTGACCATTGAACCGCTGGCCTTTGGCCGGGGCATAAGCTTGTTCGAGGGTGATAAAAATCTAAACGCTAGATTTAACCTAATTTCTACCAAACAACTAAACAAGGCTGGCAGTTTACTGTTATACTATAAAAAATAAGCGCAAAGCTATGTCCGAATTCCAAAATTACGCCCCCGATGAAAACAACTGGAAAGAAAAAAGACAGGTGGTGCAAGAAATTCCATATCCGGAATTTTGGACCCCCGAACTAGCTCTCAAATGGGCTAAAGAAATTCCGGAACAGCTCGAACAAGATTATGAAACGCCATTAATCGAACTCGATCTCACCGCCGAAGGTTACGGTAAAATTTTGATAAAAAACGAGGCCGACCGTTCAATTAATCCCACCGGCACCATGAAAGACCGTCTTGGCAGGTCTGTCGCCGCATTATACAGAAGCAATGCCAGGTGGGCTTTGGAGTACCGAGAAAACGATCCTGAATACGCGCAGCGGTTTCCAGAGATGCGAATACCGAGATACTCCATGCTTACAGCTGGCAATGCCGGAATGGCGTTAGCAAATACATTTAAATCATTAGGCCTACCTCAACCAAAATTATTATTAGATAAGCATACGAGCCCTCAAACAATTGAGAAATTAAAGAAGGCCGGGGCGGACATCTACGTAGTTGATCTAGCCACCAACCCATTTTCCGATTTGCCGTCGGACCAAGCACCATTAACACCTGGAGAAATCTTAACCTTAACAAATAACCGTTATGGTAAGGACTTAACATCCTCCAATTCCGAAGAAGACCTAATCGCTCCTGAAGTGATTTACTATCAAGACTTGGCTGAGCAAATTTTTAAAGAAACCCCGGATGAAATTTACGTACCTTACGGTTCAGGTGCGCTGTTTGGAGAAATCGTAGTTAGACAAAATTTTAATGTCTGGGACGTTGATGAAGGTAAAATTCGGAGTCAAGTCGCACAAACCAAAATACTCGGCGCGGAACCAAAAAATCCGAATAGTATCGCAGACAAGCTAACAGCGCCCGCCAAACCTTTCCCAACACAATGGGAAAAAGCGCTGAACATCTACAAGGAGCATGGGGAAACAAACGAGGAAACTGGAATAGAAAAAATTGCCGAGGAAGACATTATTACAGCTTATGAACTTTTAAAACGGCGTGGCGCACCACTAGGTATCGAAACCGAACCCTCAGCGACAGCTGGCTTAGCTTTGTACATGCGAAGATGGCGCGAAGGCAAGATTAAAAAAGATGCCAAAATTATTGTTGTAAATACTGGCAAAGGCGTCATCTCCGACCCCAAAGAAATCGAAATAAGCCCTAGACAAGTTCCAAAAAATTTGCTATAATACTTATAGAAAAGTCAATTCTTCTTCCCGCGCAAGCTGGGAGAGCAAGAAACAAAAACAAAAACAATCAATGTGTCCTGACTAATGCGGCCAGTTTTGGCGGCATCAATTGCCTTCGTTTTCGAGGCGATGGCTGCAAGGGTTATGCCTTGCGGCACTGTCACATTCTTCTTGTGGCTTTTCTTAAAAACCCTTTTTCATACCCAAAATTCCCCTGACGGGGCCGGGTTCAACTGAAAGGGGTTTTTATTTTTGGCAAATTTTGGTAGAATGGTTAAGCATTAATTTAACATAATTCTAACGCCCGAATAAAAACAACCCAATCTCCCCAATCGAAAATAAATTTGGAGTATTTGAGGCCGGTTTAGTTCATTAGGAACATATTCATATGGATCAAGACGACATAAAAGACTTATACAATGAAAAGTATAAAAAGACCCTTGGCATAAACTATGAGGAATGGCAAGGGACAGGACCGCAGAACGAGGAAGAAGCCTACGCCCGCCTGCAAGAAATCGACGACGAACTAAAGGCCAGCTACGACGAGTGGTACGAAGCCGAAGGCGAGTTAAAAGAAGAGTTAGACGAACAGCGCGACAAATTGAAAGCCGAATACGATTTTTTGGAAGAAGTGTTCGGCTTGGAAGCGCCGGATAAAAACTGGTAAAACTTTAACAAATAACTGATAATTTATAACAAGTCACAGTTGCTTATTACCCACTGCTGACACTGGTTATGCTTTACGTTGTTGCCACACCAATCGGAAACTTGGGGGACATTACACTGCGCGCCACGGAAAACCTAAAAGCGTGCGATTTTGTAATCGCAGAGAATCCAGGTTATAGCAAACGCCTGCTCGAACACGTTGGCGCCTGGCCGAAAGAAATAATACAATTCGCCGAACACAACGAACAGCAGGTGGTCAAAGAATTGACCAGGCGGCTAAAAAAACAAGCAGCCTGTTTGATCACAGACGCCGGCACGCCGGGCATTAGTGATCCGGGGTTTCGACTAGTGCGCGAATGTGTGAAGGAAGACGTCGAGGTAGTACCCCTGCCCGGCGCCAATGCCGCCATAGCCGCGCTTTCGGCCAGTGGCCTGCCCACCGACCGGTTTATGTTCCTGGGTTTTTTGCAAAAAACCGCAACTAAAACGGTCCAGTCATTGCAGGCGGCAGCCGACGCAGAAGCTACGGCTATTTTCTACGAATCGCCGGAACGAATTTTTAAAACCATGGGCTACGTGGCCAACGCTTTTCCCACGTCGCAAGTCGTATTGGCCAGGGAGCTGACCAAACTGCACGAGGAATTCATCCGCGGCAGCGCAGGAGAAGTGCTGGAAAAGCTAAAAGAAAAACCTTCAATCAAGGGGGAATTTACGGTACTGATTTCATTTAAAAATTTGTAGCTTTATGTCCGGACATTCAAAGTGGGCGCAAATTAAGCGAACGAAGGGCGTACTCGACCAAAAACGGGGGCTGCTGTTTTCAAAATTATCAAAAAAAATATCGATTGCGGTTAAAGAAGGCGGGGGCAGCGGCGATACTGGCGTTAATTACAAACTGAAAGCCGCGGTCGACTACGCCAAAGATCAAGGCATGCCCAATGACAATATTGAACGCGCCATTAAGGCCGCTACCGGCGGAGGGGCAGCGTCTATTTCCGAAGTTGTCTACGAAGGCTACGGCCCTTTTGGCACGGCTTTTTTGGTGGAAGCGGCTACGGACAACACCAACCGCACTTACAACAACATCCGCCATATTTTTTCCAAACATGGCGGCAACATTGGCAGCCAGGGGAGTGTGGCATGGCAATTTCAAACCAAAGGGCAAATTTTAGTGGAACGCGACAACAAAATTTCTGAGATAGAATTGGCCGCCATCGATGCCGGGGCCCAGGACGTGCGCGAGTCGGAAGAGGGTTTGGAGGTGTACACCGAGGCTCTGGATTTGGACAAAATAAAAAAGACATTAACGGATGCCGGCGCTAAAATCGCGCGGGCTGACATTATTAAAGAATCCAGCCAGGGCACTGACTTAACCGAAGAGCAAAAACCCAAAGTCGACGCCCTGTTCGCCGAACTGGAAAACGACGAAGACGTTATTGCGGTGCATACGAGTGCAAATTTATAAAATATAATCATAAATATATGAGGGAAAGACCAGAATATAATCAGCAAGAAAACCATGAGGTCGAGCATGAAGGCATAAAAGCTCATCTTGGCAAGATTTTTGATTTATGGTTTGACCCAAAGGAATTTGAGACTAGAGAATTATACGAAAAGTTTGGCATAACCTTAAAAGATGTCTTACAAACCGTAAAAAGCGACGCTGTCCAAAAGATTTATTCGTCTGTTTACGGAGAAGTGAAGGGAAGGAAAGATCAGTTAGGTAGCATAGCTTTCAGAAGCAAAGTTTTTGAAACCATGCATTTAGCCTGTTTTGCATTTTTCTCATATTTAATTGCAGAAATCCTACTGCTGCAAATGCAATCCCATTAACAATAGGAAACTTTTTTGGTAACGTTTGGCCAATCTTAATTCAACGATACAAGAGAGTAAGGATTAAAGATATTCAATCAAAGATTAAGTCTTAAAGAAGATTGATTGTTAAATAAGATGACCATTCTCGGCATCGACCCCGGAACTGCTACGACCGGATATGGAATCGTCCGCTCCGCCAAACGGCAGGGTGAATTTGAACTGGTCGATTTCGGCGTAATCAGCACGGCCAAAACTCTGGCCGACGCCGAGCGTCTGGAAATTTTGGCCACTGATTTGAATCAGGTCATCAAAAAATGCAAACCCGATATTATCGGCGTGGAAAAATTATTTTTGACCACGAACCAAAAAACCGTCATGACGGTTTCCCAGGCCAGGGGAGTGGTGTTGCTGACCGCCCAGCAACACGGGTTGCCGATTTTGGAGTTTACGCCGCTGCAGGTTAAAAATTCTATTTGCGGCTACGGCAAAGCAGACAAAAAACAAATACAATACGTGGTGCAAAAAACCTTCAAACTCAAGACCATACCCAAACCCGATGACGCCGCCGACGCGCTGGCGATTGCGTTATGCGCCGCGTTTAGCCACGAGAAAAACCAAAAAATAAAGTGTGCATATCCCCGCTAGACAATGCCTAATACCGTGATATACTAACGGTAATCCTCCAGAGTGGGGATAAAAATTAACCTTATCTCCCATAGGGGGAAAGGAGATTAACATGTTTTTTGATGAT
>JAGWQI010000035.1 GCA_028870105.1 Patescibacteria group bacterium | reverse complement strand
CGATTTTAGCCGATGATCCGCAAAATCATCCTGGTCTAAAAAATGCCATGGAAGCTTGGGGCCCAAATAATTCATTTAACAATATTTATATTTTTAAAGGCAATGGGTTTACAGATTTCGCAGAATCAATAATTTAGTTTGTCGCTTATCCGGTGAGAAGTGTGCACTTTTATTGGTTATTAATCTATTCAAGCTCAGACGAGAGGCTGAAGTAAATAGTCAGGCCTCTCGTTTTCAAAAATCTCTACTGAAAATTTCTCCCATCTCATACGTTTTAATTAATAAGAACCTTTTATCTCTACTTTGTTCGGGTTGACTTTAAGTTAAAAATATTATATAGTTTAAATAACAAGTAAAAACTTTCTATATGGCAAAAGCCCTTAAAGTTTTAAAAGACTATATTGCTAAGGTGGCTTGGGATACTGACAATCTGCGTCCCAGGGGTTTGTTTGAGTTGAGCGAATACATGCGTCATAACAAGGGTATAAATTTTGATTATCATCATAACGAAGACGGCAGTTATACCGCGGTTTCAACCAACTTTCGTTATGGGTCCATTATTACTCAAGGCAAGGATATCCCAGAACTTGAAAAGAATATTAGAGATGCCATATTGACTTCGTTTGAGATCCCGTCCGTTTATAAGAAAGAAGCTCAAATTGTAAAAGTTGGTGAACAGCAAAAGGAGTATGCCCTCGCTTAGCCAACTGCCCGGAGAAATAAAGCGTAAAAAACTGACCAAGGCTTTAACGCGCCTTGGTTTTGTTATTAATGAGAAAGGCGGGGACGGCAGCCACTATAAAGCGCTGTGGCCGTCGACCCAAAAATCAATAACTATTCCGCAGAATGTAAATAAGTACACTTTGTATTATTTGCTTAAAGAAATTGAGTCCGCAAGCGGAATGGTTTGGGAAGATATTCAAAAAGAATTATAATAATTAAAACTAATCAGAAATTTTATGGCACAAAAAACACAAGGCACGGTGTCTATTGTGGCCGCCGTTTTGGTCCTCTTTTGCTCCATGTGGGACCCGGAGGTTTCTATAATCATTGCCGTGGTGGCGCTGGCGCTGCTTGGGGTGTGGGAGCTAATAACTCAAAATGATTTTTCTGCGCCTGAGGAGGACAGCGGGGGCGCTACTTCCCAGCAATCGGCAATGAAGCAGGAGCACTTAAATAAAATTCTGGAAATGCTTAATGGGCAAAATGAGATTTCCAACGACCAGGTGCAAGCGGCCCTGGGCGTTTCCGATGCCACAGCCACGCGCTACTTGCAGGAGCTGGAAAATCAGGGCAAGCTGGTCCAGGTAGGCAGCCGCGGCCGCCAGGTTATTTATAAAAAGCTTTAGAACCTTGCTATTTAAAGGCTCATCTGCCAGCCGGCGGATGAGCCTTTTAAAATTGGCTTATATATAGTATAATGCGCCAATGCAACAAAGAGGAGTAAGGCGCACGGATCGGGGAATCTCAATGGTTCTAGTGCCCGCGGTGGGCATCCCGTATCTGTTGTGGTTCATCGGGCGCGCCCTCTGGCGCTGGGGAAGGAAAGCCCCTTCCGTTAATTTGTCTTCGGTTTTTGATGACTGATCTTTTGGGAGGAAGATCGTGCCGTGCTATGTCCGAAGCTGCAGTTTGGCCGCGGGATTGGCGATTTTGTTCATCGTCGGTCCCGCGGTGCTATTTTTTATAGGATGTCGGATTTGTGGACGGCGCGGTATTGCCCGGGCGGCAAATCTGCCGGCAGCGTAAGCTTGCCTACGCGTACGCGTTTTAAGTTGACCACCGAAAGCCCCACGGCGTCGCACATGCGGCGGATTTGCCGTTTTTTGCCTTCGTGGATGGTCAAATAGATTTTGTGGTCGCGCAGCCGGACCTTGGCCGGGCCGGTAAGGCCGCCGCTAATTTCCACGCCGCCGCGCAGTTTGTCGAGTTGTGCGTCATTGGGCTGCTCTTGCGTCACTATTTCATATTCCTTTTCGTGCTCAAAGCTCGGGTGCGCTAAACTTTGCGTCAGCTCGCCGTCGTTGGTCAAAATGAGCAACCCCTCGGTATCAAAGTCCAGGCGGCCAACATTCCAAACCTGTTGGCGCAGCTCAGCGGGCAGCAAATCGAACACGGTCTGCCGCCGCCGCGGATCTTTGCGGCTCACCACCGCGCCTTTAGGCTTGTTGAGCATTAAATAAATTTTGGCCGCGGCCCGCTTTACGGTTTTGCCGTAAACCTTTACCACGTCCGTGGCCGGATCAATTTTGTCGCCAAGTTTGGCCTTGCGGCCGTTAATTTGCACCTGGCCGGACTTAATGAATTCTTCGGCCTTGCGCCGGCTGGCCACGCCCGATTCGCTGATAAATTTTTGAACTCGTTCTAGCATATCAATTATTATACAAGTTCCGCCTTGAAAAAACCAGGGGTTTATGTTAAAATTTAATAGTTTTGCATTAAGGCCTCGTAGCTCAGTTGGATAGAGCGTCAGCTTGCGGAGCTGAAGGTCGCAGGTTCGACTCCTGCCGAGGTCACCATTTTAGTGTCAGGCGCCCGTAGCTCAATGGATAGAGCCGCGCTCTTCTAAGGCGTTGATGTTGGTTCGATTCCAGCCGGGCGCACCAGAAAATTCAACATATTCTTTTGTTCTTGTTGCCCTGATGGGGCTTTTTTTGTTGTTGATAGTTTGTGTCTAACCAGTGCATAATTTTGAGTTGACATCTTTGCTTAAAAGAGTTAAACCGGAAGTAGAAAAGAATTAACATCCTGGCGGGGATAGGAAGGAGCAGGGTTAACGTTAACGCGAAAATTAACTTTCCGCGTGTTTCGCGGAAAAATAAAAGGGGGTGAGCGTTATGCGAAATTTCCGAATGTATCTGTGCGACATTTGCGGTTTTTCCCGGGAAAATCCGGGGATTTGCCCGCACTGTGACTTGCCGTTGACGGAATACACCAAAGATACGCAGGCGCAATACCAGATGGACACCGAGGAGGCCATGCGCGCCATGAGCGAGTACCGCTGGTATATTTGATTGACCGGCTTTGATTATTAATCGGAATCAGATGATTAGTAGCATAGGAATTTAAAAGCCCGTTTTCCCAGGAAAACGGGCTTTTAAAATTACCGGTCACTTTTTGTTATGAAATTTTTTGTGTACCTCGCGCAACGCTTCGTTGGTAATGTGGGTGTAAATTTGCGTGGTGGTAATGCTGGCGTGGCCGAGCATGCTTTGCACGCTGCGAATGTCCGCGCCGTTCCTGAGCAGGTCCGTGGCAAAGGAGTGCCTTAAGGTGTGCGGGGAAACTTTTTTAACAATGCCGGCCAAGCGGCAATATTTTTTTATGACGCGCTGGATGGAGCGGGCCGTCAGGCCAATTGACCGCTTGTCTTTATCGGCGGTTTGCGATTCAATTTGTTTATCCACGGTGTTGCCGACTTGCGAATGGGAGACGAACAAAGCCTTGCCGTTGTCCGTCCGTTTGGCCAAGTATTTTTTTATGACCGCTATGGCTTCGGACGAAAGGAATACCACGCGCAGCTTGTCGCCTTTGCCCCGCACCGTAAACTCGCCGCGGCCGAGGTTAATGTTGTCGCGGCGCAACCCGGCCAGCTCGGAAACGCGCAGGCCGGTGGAAAACAGGGTTTCCAAAATGGCCTGGTCGCGCAGGCGCTGAAGTTCGCTAGGTTCCTGTTTGGTTGCTTCGAACAGGCGCCCAAGTTCGCCGGGTTCCAAAAAGTCCACTTGGCGCGCCGGATTTTTGGGCAGCTCGATTTTTTCCGGCGCCAAAGTCTTTACGTCCATTTTGGAGAGGTATTTTAAGAAAGCCCGCAGGGAAATTAAATGGTAGTTTTGCGTGATCAATTTTAAATTCCGGCCATGCTCGTCGCTGAGGCGGTTTAAGTAAAGGCGGTATTTGCGCACCAGCTCCAGCGATATTTGCTCGGGTTTAAGCGCGCCGTTTTGCGTCGCGAACTGGCAAAAGCGGTTTAAGTAGTGGTCGTAATTGCGCAGTGTTTGCCGGCTTTGGTTTTTGCCGATCTCGCAATACTCCAAAAATTCGGTTAAGTATTTGCGCAGGGGAGTGAGTTTGGTTTGTTTTTCCATGGGTGTGTCGCCTTAGCCTGCAGGCCGCAGGCAAGGCAAATTATTGCGCGACGTTGGTATTATAGCCGATTTTCGTGTAAAATAAAACGATATGCGAATTTTAGTCATCTCTCCCCAAGACGTTTATTTTGCCAAGCGGCTGGCTGAGGAAGCCAGACTGGCCAGTGTTGGTTTGGATATTTTGCCCGCCGCGGCCTTAGCGGAATCTGGGCCGGATTTTGACATCGCGCCGTACGGTTGTTTGTACGTGCGGTTTTGCTACCCATATTTTATGGAGGTAATTGATTTGGCGCGGCGATTTTTGGCAGCGGGTAAAAAAGTTGTGGACGCGGGTGTGGCCGGTGGCGATTTGGGTTTGGGCAAACTGCGCGCTTATCGCCGGTTACAAGAGGCGGGTTTGCCCGTGCCAAAGACCTCGGCTTTGGCGGAGGCGCAACAATGGCAATATCCGTGCATTGTGAAGTGGAATTACGGCTTTGGCGGCAAGGAAGTGTTTTTAATTAAAGACGTGGCCGCCCTTAAACGGGCCACGGAATTTTTGCCGGCCGAGGAGCTGCTGTTGCAGGATTTCGTGCGTGCGGAGTATGAGCACAAGGTGCTGGTTGCGGGCTATAAAGCTTTGCCCGTGGTCTTGCGCTTTCACATTAACAAACAAACATGGCGTCCGGATTTTGCCACAGCCGAAACTATTCACACGCCCGCGGCAGGCCCGGTTGTTCAAAAGCTGCTGCGCCTGGCCGAGGACTCCGCCCGGGCTTTGGGCCGCGAGCTGGCCAAAGTCGATATTTTGCAGGCCGGCGGGGATTTTTACGTGCTCGAGGCTAACCGCTGGCCGGGATTAAAATCATTTGAGGAAAATACGGGATTTAACGCGGCGAGGGAGTTTTTAGCTTACCTTGCGCAATAAGCGTAAATGCGGTATAATAGTGCTATAATTTTAATCCACGGCGCGGTCAAGAAAGTCGAATCCGACTACCGCTTTCGTGCAGACCCTCCTTCACTTTTCGACCCTCGAATGGTAAGGAGGCAAAGGAACACAATGTTAACCCCCAAAGAGAAGAACGCCATCATTAGAAAGTACCAGACGCACAAGGATGATACCGGCAGTCCGGAAGTGCAGGTCGCGATTTTGACCCGCGAGATTGAGCAGGTCAGTGAGCATTTAAAGACCCATCGCAAGGACAATCACAGCCGCCGCGGTCTTTTGAAAATGGTTGGCAACCGCCGCCGTTTGCTGCGTTATTTAAAGAACGAGGACCAGAAACGGTACGAAAAAATTTCCGAAAAATTGAAACTTAAGGTCGCCTAAATATTTTTTGCTTAGCCAAGTGCACGGCCGTTACTCGGCTGCGGACTTTTTGGCGAGTGTCTCATAGTGAACTTATGACTAACAGCAATTTTGACGTCGAACAGTTTGAAAAAGAATGGACCCGGCTGGGCATTCAGATTTGTCAGGCCATTTATACTAATCCGCGGATTCAGCAGCTAAAGGCCACTTTGCAGAGGAACGGGTTTTTAACGTTGGAAGAGAAGAGCGAATTTATCAACATTTGCGACCAAACTAAATACGAAGTGATTTTTGCCAAGTACGGCAAAGAGGGCACTGAGGGCTATAAGAATTTTAGCGAATCCTGGCAGGAGTGGTTTCAAAATAAAGGCGTGGGTAGCTCTAAAAACCGCGGACAGCGTAACAGTGTCGAACATATTTTGTTTGGCAGTACGCCTGACCCGGCTCCGTTTTTGCTCCACTTTGAGGAAGAAACGCTCGGCAGCATGAAATCTATTTAAAAACTCCCGCCATACGGCGGGAGTTTTTTTGGTATTTATTGGTTTTTGGTCAAGTCGAGCAGCGTGGTCTGCCTGAGATCATTGTGGATTGGTAGGGTAAAAATAAAGGTTGAGCCTTGGTCTTTGCCGCCGCTTTCGGCCCAAATTTTGCCCTTGTGCTGGGCAATGACAATTTTGGCCACGTATAGGCCTAAGCCCAAGCCGGCGCTTTGTTTAATGGATTCCTTGCCGCGGGAAAATTTTTCAAAAATGCTGTTTTGTTCTTCGGGGCTAATTCCTTTGCCGGTGTCCTTGACCTCAAATCTAACTTCTTCGGCCGTGGCCGAAAGCTTAACCGCGATGCTGCCGGTTTTGGTGTACTTAATCGCGTTGTCGATTAAATTATTCATAACTTGGCGGATTTTTTCCTTGTCGGCCATTAGCTGGGGGATTTTTTTTGGCTTGTTGAACGTCAGGGCAAGATGTTTTTCCTGGGCAATGGGCAGCAGCTGTTCATGAGTCAGCTCCGCTAAACTTAGCAGGTCGGCTGGCTCGAATAAGAACTCCATTTTGCCGCGTTCAATACGCGACACGTTCAGCATGTCGTCAATCAGCGAGATCAAGGAGTTATTGGTGCGGTTGGTCTTTTCTAAAATTTCGCGCTGCGCCTTGACGACGCGGCCGTAGTCGCCGTTCAGCACGGCCGAAAGGTACCACTTAATGGTCGCCGGGGGAGTGCGCAGCTGGTGGGAGGCGATGGTAATGAATTCGCTGCGGGCTTGGTCCAGGGCTTTCAGCTGCTCGTTAGCCGCGGCCAGTTGTTTGGTCAAAGCTTCCAACTGCTCGCGCTGCTGGACTTCCTTTTGTACACTGCGAATCAGCAAAATGCCGACCACTAAGACCAAGAGGAAGACGATGAAGCGGAATACGCGGGCGGTCATGCTCGAGGCCAGCATAACGTCAAATAGCAACCCGATGGACAGAAGAAAAACCAAAATCTCGGTGGCGACTATTTTCACGTTAAATAACCTATGCTTAAAGACGGCGTACGCGGTTAGGGCCACGAAGGGAAATAGAAATACCGCGCCCAGCGGCACAAATTTGGCTTGGTTTAGGAGCGCGGGAAAGACGTAGTTAAAAATTATCAGCAAAACAGAGCTGGTGGTGATGCCAAGTAAAACGTAAAAGATCGGTTTTTTTTCTTCCGGAGAGCTGTGTTTCATTTTTTTTACCAACAGGCCCGCCCCTAAGGCTATTAACACGACGACTGTCAGGCCGAAAATTATTATGCCCGGTCCGTTTTCGACTTGAGAAACCCGTCCGTCCGGAGCAAAAGCCTTAATGTTTTTAAAAACAAAGGGGGAGAGATTTAACACGGAGACAAAAATGGTTGCGGGCAAGAGCAGGTATTTATGCACTTTGCCAAATTCTGAACTCTCGGTGGGGAAGGAATAGAATAGCAAAAAAATGTAGTAAGAGAACCAGACTGCAAAAAATACGGCAAATCTTAAGAACCACAAAACAATGGGCGGATCATCGAACTGGTAGCTGAGGTAATTAAACGAGCTCCATAGGATTGCCGTTAAGCACATGCATAAAAATGATTGGGCCGTAGCCTTTTTCCGGTCGTTAAAAAATATTACAAATCCTAAAATCCCGATGGCCGCCATCGATATGCCTACGGAAAGTAAATCGAAATTTTGGAAATTTAGTTTTTCAAAAAATAGCATGTGTTTATTTTTTGGCTACCAAAACAAATCGGGACTGGAACGCTTCCTTCAGCCCGTTGCGCTCAATTTTGCTAAAGGTTTTAGCCAGCGCTTTGGTGACTTTGTTGGTTTTTAAATTATAGTTGTTGATATTGGCCAGTTTTAAAATTTTTTTAATTTCGGGTTTAGTATATGCGGCCCTGGCTGAATAAAATTGCAGTTTTTTTATTGGGGAGTCAGGTGGAATGGCTCGTTTAAGTAAATACATCGGCAAGTCCCGCTTAAGATCTTGTAGGTAAAGGGTTCCGCCGGGTTTTAATACTCGCCAAATTTCTTTAAAGACTTGGACCGGGTCGTTGAAATGATGGAGCGTATCTTTACAAACCACGGCGTCAAAGCTATGCGAGGAAAATTTTAATTTGGAAGCGTCATTTTTGGCAAACTGAATATTCTTGAGTTGTCGGCAATTTTTTTTGGCGAGGACCAGCGCGTGGCTTGAAACATCTATTCCGGTGACTTGCCAGGAACGGGAAGCTTCGGCAAAGCCTTTTACCAGTAATCCGGGGCCGCAACCGACATCCAAAATTTTTTTTGTCTTTTTGGGGAAGTAAATTTTGGCTTCCCAGACGAAAGGCAATACCCACCTGTGATAATTGCTTTTGGCTAAGTGATCAAAAGCCGTCATTTCGGCTTGTTCCATTTGTTTTGGTTCGGGAAGCCGTTTGGGGAAATAGAGGCGAGCGTTCATGGCAAATAGAGAGGGGGTTTTTTAAGTGATCTGGCCGTGGGTGGCTGGCAGTAGCCCATGCGAAATAACATTAAGGGTTGTTCGTGAGCCCGAAACACTTCAGTAATGACTTTATTGGCGGTTTTAACGATGTTTATCTGCTCGGGAGTTAACTTGTCGGCCTGTTGTTCGGTTACCCGCTGATTAAGGTATAACAGCGCGGTTGTCGGCTGGAGGTTTACGCCCGACTGAGTTGCCGTTAGCCAGATTTTTTCAAATAGACGGCCAGCTTGTATTAAGGTTATTGGCTCTAAATCCGGAGCTGTAATTAATCCGTAGCAGGCCGAGGAACGGTAAACTTTTTCCGTTTCGTTGGTGACCAGTTTCGATACGTGAAATCGGTTTAAAAATTTTAGGATCGGCCAGTGGCTGAATACCTTAAAAGCCATTTCTTGCGGCGGTTCTAGCTCTAGACTTTTAATATCATGCCCGTCTTTAGTTTTTTGCATTGCCTGTTTTGACCACCGAATAAATTTAAAAATTTCCCGGTGGATAAAGGGGTTTTCTAAAATCAGTTTTTCGTTATAGCTTAAAGCTTTGGCAAGGCGTTCAATATCGCGCGGTTCTTGGTTTAGCAGGACCTTAATTTTGCCGGTTTGGTTTAGGCTTTGGATTTGATCGCAAAACTCCTTGGCTAAGTGTTGGGACTTGTAAGCTTTGCGGTTGGTTGCGCGTAGTTCGATAATTTCGGCCCAGTTTTTCTTTGCGGGTTGAAAGGCCTCAAATAATACCCTGGCGGTTAGGTTGCTGTTCGTCCCGTTGGGGAACAAGGTTATTGTGGGTTTAAGGCCTTCTGTTTCCGCCAAGAGGCAGACATTTTCCAGCAGCGCTCCATGCGCAAGGAGTGAGCCCCTTTGATGAAAGTTGTATTGGGTGTCATCGGCCTGCGGTTGGTTAAACACCTCCAAACCGTTGTCCAACAATTTGAATTTCCACGGTTGGCTGTTATCGCCAGAAGGGGCGTTTACAGCAATGGCCAGAATTTTTTTAATTTTTTCTTTCATGAGCCGGCAAGATTAATTTTGCCTTTTTCCCTCTTTGATAGGCCAGTCCTAAAGATTGCTGGGGCGTTATCGCACTCGCGCCGAAAAGCTGCAAGCGAATTTTGGGGACAGCCGCGTTTCCTAGACTGGCCCGCAGTTTTCGAAATTCTAAGTTATGTTTTTCCAAAGCGTTGGTTAAACGGTCGGCTATTAAGGAAGCGAGTTTTGTCGTGGGTTTTATTCCCGCCGCGAGTTCTACATTAACGTTTAGTGATTCGGAAAACTCTTTGCCGGCCGCGGCAGAAGTAAACGCAAAAAACTTTCCGGTTACGAGCTTGTCGAGTTTTTTGTCTTCTAGGCCGGTTAGGATGTTTTCGGGGTAAATATTCAGCGAGTAGAATGTCAGGGATACGTCGGTGCGATTTTTAACGACTAAAAGCGGCAGATGCCATTTGGATAGCAGGGTCTGTAAGGAGCGGGTTTTTCCCTTGTTCCTACGTAGTATTTCGCGCATCGTCGACGGCCAAATAACCCGTCCTTTGTCATGAATATTATAGCGCACTAAAGGGACTGTTGTATTGGTAGTTAACACGAGTTCGCCGTTCACGGCTTCGAAATATATGCTCAACGGATCATATTGATATAAACCTGGAACGACAAATTCCTCGCCGAATAGTTCATGATACAGATCCCGCTCGGTTGCCGCATTTTGTCGTAGCGCCGTGGTAAATGGGGTTTCATAAGCCATGGCGCCGACGTCAGCTGAGCCGTAAATATTGATTATGGATTTCCAGTCCGGGTGTTTGCCCAGGAGTGAAAACATGGCGCCGCGCCAAAGTTCCGAAAGTTTTTCGCCTGAGGCGAGAATGTAAGTTTTCTTTTGGAACCTCAACTTTTGTTGTTTGGCTTCCTTGACGACATCCAATAAAAATGGGGGATAGCCTACGAGGATTACCTGCTTGAATTTTGGCGCTAAATTTTTTAGGATAGCCAGGATATCGGCCTTGTCTATGCCCGGGGTTATGGAAATTAGACGAAATCCCCGCTGTTCATTCAGCCAGCGGCATGAGGCTAAAGTAAAGCCGCCCGCAACCCAAACTCCCATAGCAAAACAAATTACCACGAGGGTTTCTTGAGTGTTATTGATTTTAAAAATTTTTTTAAAGATCAATTCATGAATCTTGCCGCCAGCAGCTTCCTGCAGCCGGTCCCGTGCCCAGAACGTCGGCGCGCCGGACGATCCAGAGCTGGCGCATATTTGGGCGGCGCTTCTGTTCGGCGGGATCAGACGGAAAATGTCAAAAGCCCGGATATAATTATTTTTGTCCGCGATCGGAATTTGGCTGAAGGCAATTTGAAGGCCAAGCGGGCCTTTTGGCTTTTTATAGCCAAAGCGAGACAAAAATTCTCTATAAGCCGGAGAGTTGCGGCGGGTTTCTTTAAAAGTTTGCCAAGCTTGTTTTAAACCGTTGTCCATAGGGCTTAGTCAATGATTTTATCTAAATTTACGTGGTAGCGCCCTGAGGGCAGCGGTTCATGGTTGGCTAATTTGAGCAAAGCGAAAGTTGTAAAGCTTCCCGCAAGGTTGGCGGCCAGCCCAAGCTGCGGGATGGACGAAATAGTTTTGCCTAGCAGGGGAAGCGAGCGGCTAATACCGGCGGAAAAATTTTCTTTGCCAATAACTTTGATGGCCAAGTTTAGCCAACCTTTAAAATTGGGATTGTCAGCAGCCAATAGGTCATGTTGTTTTAACCGGCCGTGGAAGGGCGGACGGGACGGTTCGGTATCGAAGCGTTCAATGTCTAACATCACGCCATTGCCATTGTCAGTCGCCATCAATACCGGAATGCGGGATTTTTTGCAAATTTTTCTGGCATGAATTTTTAGCTTAAAATTATCCATGGCATCTATGAAAACGTTCAGTCTGGGCTGGGACAGAATAAAGGCGCTTAAATTATTAGCATTGAGACCTTTTATGTACATTTTTAAGTTGCAAAATGGATCAATCTCGTAGCAATTCCGGGCGGCGATCTCGGTTTTATTCAATCCAATATCGAGAATGCCGGCATGAATACGGTTTAGGTTTGTGACTTCCAAATTGTCGTAGTCGGCAATCTTTATATTTTTTGGGCCCCCAGACCTGACCACAGTGTTTAAAATGGCTGAACCAACGGAGAGGCCGGCAA
>JAGWQI010000034.1 GCA_028870105.1 Patescibacteria group bacterium | reverse complement strand
GTGCCCAGGAGAGGACTTGAACCTCCACGGGATTGCTCCCACACGTACCTGAAACGTGCGCGTATGCCAGTTCCGCCACCTGGGCAGGTAAGCTGTATTATAACGGTTTTATAATAAAACGTCGAGGGTATTGGCCGGAGTGATAACGGATCAGCAACTCGAAACCGTGGCCAATTGGATTGTCCCGACTATTTATTATTTCCAGACCCGTTTTTCTGTTATGTACCAGTTGCGCAAATCCCAAAAGCGCTGACCCGGTTCATAAAGCGATTGCAATTGGATATTTTTGACTTCCGATGAGACTTGGTAGATGTACTCTTGCTGGTCGAGCAGCAAGGCCGGCAGTTTGGCGTCCAGCAACTGGTCGAGTTGCTGGTATTTTTGCCGGCGGTCCTGTTGATTGGTTGTGGTGCGCGCGTCGGCGATAAGCTTGTCCGCCGTTTGGTCGCTAAAGCCGCTGAGGTTGAATCCCGGGTCTTTTGTTTGGCTGGAATGCCAGAATAAGAACGGATCGGGGTCGGCCATGAATTTGACCGGCAGCAGTAAGATGTCAAAATTGCGGGGCCGAATGGCGGTATCGGTCAATTGACTGGTGGACAGGATGGTAAGGTCAACTTTAATGTCTAAGGCCTTGTATTGTTCGACCAGGCTGGCGGCGGCTTTGGCATCAGGCGCAAAGTCGTTGGTTAATAGGCGGAGCTGCAGGGCTTGGCCTTTTTTAGTGCGGATGCCGGTTTGGCCGTCTACGGTCCAGCCAGCCGCGTCCAAGAGTTTGCCGGCGACGGCCAGATCGGGTTGGGCGGTTAGCGGGTTTTTTTGCAGACCGTCGTCCATAAGCAACGGCGAGGTTGGCAGTAAAGCCTGTCCGCCGTAAGCATCGGCAATAAGTTTGCGCCGGTCGAGAGCCAAATTCAACGCCTGGCGCACTGAGTCATCGGCCAGTATGGGGTTGTTGAGGTTAAAAAACGCGATCTGGTATTGAGGCAGTGGCAGAATAAAGGTTTGGAGATTGTCGTCGGCGGGCAAACTGCTATTACCGGTCGCCGCCAGGCCAAAGCCTTGGATTTCCCGGCTATGCAAGGCGTTGAGCGCATCGTCGGGAGTGTCGTAAAACTTGACGACAATGGTGCCAATGCGTGGTTGCCCCTGGTAAAAGTCACCGAAAGCTTGCAGGGTGATTTGGTCAATTTTGCCGCTGGCCTGTTTTTTGATTTCCTTAATGGCATAAGGACCGGTGCCCACGGCTTTTAAGTTGGCCTCGTTCAATAAAAAGTTTTCCGGGCCGATTTTGCCCCAAATGTTTTTAGGCAGGATCGGCAAGGTCAGGTTGTAGACGAACGGGCCGGAAATATCTTTGGTTGTAAATTTAACCGAGTAATCGCTGAGTTTTTCCACGGTCGTCGATTGCCAGGCGCCGCGTAGCGGACTTTTGTAGCCGGGATCTTGCAGGGCCTGCACCGTAAAGATTACATCATCGGCCGTGAATTGCTTGCCGTTATGCCATTTTACGTTATGCTTCAGATTGATTACGTACTGTTTCTGGTCGGCGGAAATTTGCGGCATACCATCCGCTAAATCCGGAACTAAGTGGCCGTCGGCGTTAAAGTTGTAGAGACCGGAAAAAATCAGCTGTTCTAGCGAGAGGTCCGGTTCTTGGTGGGCGAGTAGGGGATTTAAGTAAGTTGGCTGGCCGACAAAACCTTCGGTATAACTGCCGCCAAAACCGGGTGCGGCTTTGGTGTGGACATAGTAAAAATTTGTTAAAGACAAGTAAAGAGTGAATGTGGCCAGGCCGGCGAAGGCCAGCAAAAGGATTTTCTCGCGGTGGCCCATTAAAGAAAAAACTTTCCCCAGGTGGGAAAGGCGAAGGGTTTTGATTTGCCGCAGTCCGTGCCAGACCTGGCGGCAAAAAGCTTTGCAATTTTCAAAAAACTGGCGCATGGAGAAAGGCTGCGAACTTCGGGCTACTTGAGCAGCACTAGCATCAAGTTAATGCCGACGAATATTAGCCCCAAAACAATCGTGGCGTAAAACAGCCACTTTTCAAAACCGCGGCGGGTTTGGACAATGTTGCCGGCTCCGCCAAAGACGTTGGACAGGCCAGAAGACTTGTTTTGCATGGAAACGCTGATGATCAGCAAAATCATGACCGCGATATCAAGAAAGATTAAAATGGGGTGGTTCATAGGGGTAAAAATGTCCCCGTTATTATACAAGGGCTGTTGGGCATTGTCAACATGCCCGGATAAGAAAAAGATTATAGATTTTGTCTCAGAGTTTGCGCGAGTTGTTTGCCGACCACGGCCGACAGTTGCTCAAATGAGGCCTGGCGGATTTTTGTTACGGTGCCGAATTTGGCCTTGAGCAGTTTTTTGGTTTTGGGGCCAATGCCGGGTACGTCGTCCAGCGCGGAGCGGACGGCCTGTTTGGAACGTAAGGTGCGGTGGTAAGTAATGCCAAAACGGTGGGCTTCGTCCCGCAGGCGCTGCAGCAGCTGCAGGGCCGGGTCGTCGTGCGAGAGGATGATGGAGTCCGGTTGTCCCGGCAGAAAAATCTCTTCGATACGTTTGGCCAGTCCGATTACAGGCAGTAGCTTGTAGCTGGTAGTTTGTAAGACTTTTAAAGCGGCACCAAGCTGTCCTTTGCCGCCGTCGATGACAATTAGATCGGGGATTGGCCAGGCTTTGGTACTTAGATTTTGGTTTTTGGCATTTCTTGTCATCCGGCGGGCCAGCATTTCCTTCATCATGGCAAAATCATCCGGTCCGCCAGCCGGCGGATTGGTTTTAATTTTGAATTTTCGGTATTCGCTTTTTTTGGGCAGGCCGTTTTCGAACACGACCATGGAGCCGACGGCGTTAGTGCCTTGAATGTTGGAGATATCGTAACATTCAATGCGCCGCGGCAGCTCGGGCAGGTTTAAAATGTTTTTTAAGCCCTGCAGTGCCTGGTTAATTTTGTCCAGGTGCCCGGCCTGGTCGCGCAGCCACTTGTTTAAGTATTCGGCGGCGTTGGTTTGGCCAAGCTTAATTAAATCTTTTGGTTTGCCTTTTTGCGGGCTAATAATTTGAATTTTTTTCCTGGTTCGGGCATAAACGGCCTGTTTAATTAAGTTGTCGTTTTTCGGCGCGTATTGAGAGTAAATTATTTTCGGAATGCTGGAAGCCTCCAGGTAATATTGTTCCAGGAATTTTTGGATGATATTCGCGCCGCTTTCGTCCATTCGCAGATTATCGACGTCGTACACAAAGTTTTCTTTGTCCAGCAGCTTGCCGTCGCGGACTTTGAATAGGTTAACGCAAGCGTAGCCGTCGGAACCAGCCAGCGACACCGCGTCCCAGTTGACTTTTTGGGTCAAAATCACGGTTTGTTTTTCTGCGAGCAATTCCAAAGCCTTGAGCTGGTCGCGCAGCCGCGCGGCTTTCTCGAATTGTTTTTTGCCTGCCGCCAGCTTCATTTCGGTTTTCAGTTCGCGCTCTATTTTGCCGGTGTTGCCGCGCAGAAAATCGCTGATTCGGCCGAGCTGCCGGCCGTATTCTTCCAAGCTGATTTTGCCAATGCAGACGCCGGGGCAGCGGTGCAGGTAATAGTAAAAGCACGGCCGGCTGGAGACTTTGGCGGCGGCGCAGTAGGGGAAGATGCGGCGGGTGAGGTTTAAGGTTTGGCGGATCTTGTAGGCGGCGCTGTAAGGGCCAAAATAAGTGGATTTATGATTTAAGATTTTAGATTTAAGATTTTTTTCGGATTTCGGATTTGAGATTTCGGATTTTTGATCGAATTTTCTGGAGATTGTTATTTGCGGGATCTGCGCGGAGTAATCTATTTTAATGAATGCGTAATTCTTGTCGTCGCGCAGCAAAATATTGTATTTGGGTAAATATTGCTTAATGAGCGTGTTTTCCAAATACAAACTTTCCAGCTCGTTATTGACTACCGTGTAACTAAAGTCGGCCGCTTCCTGCATCAAATACGGAATCTGCTCGCGCTCGTCCTGGCCGGTTAGGTACTGCCGGATGCGGGATTTTAAATTTTTGGCTTTGCCAATGTAAATAACCTCGCCGTCTTTGCCCAAGAATTGGTAGACGCCGGGCCTTTGCGGGACGTGTTGGAGTTTTTGCTTTAACTTATCCATTGCGGTAATTATAAAGTAGGCTTTACGCGCTGTCGAGAATTTGGTAGTTTGGTGGTATGAGAAATTTTCTGATTTTCCTCTCGGTGCTGGCTTGTTTCGGAATTGCGCAGGTAATCTCGAGTCACAGCAAGCCCGATCACAGAATTCCAGCAGCTTCTACCTGGTATTCGGGATAATCTGATGATCCAAGGAGGGCCGATGAACGGTTTTGACTTGCCGCCGCCGCAGGATCATCGCGGCCGCGGCATTGTGTACGCGCTCTACGTAATTTTGGTGGCCGCCGCCGTTTTGGCCGCGATCATCAAAATTCTCAACCCGACCCGGTATTAGGGCCTGTGTTCCCGTTCGGCTTTTGGCCGCGGCGGCAACATGGGCCTGTTGTTTTTTATTGGAATAAGGTTTATAATCAGCAAGTCTTTTTTGGCGGAGGAATACGAAATGCAGAGAATTAGGCAGCGGCTAGAGGCCCAGATAGAGCTGGTAGCTACGAAGAAAGGCAACAAACCCGATCCGGGTGACTTGGTGTTTTGCGGTTTGCTGGTCATAGTCCAGCTCGTGATCTGGTTTGTGGAGGGGTTCGTGTTATCGGTCGCGGAGTTTTTGGCCGATGAACGGACGGATAACGGTTGGCCGCTGTCTTTTGAGGAACAGGCCAAACGCAACCTGGCGCGCCGCGCCAACAACCTCGGACCGTCGTGATGACAGGCCGGGGTTTAATTTTGCGGTTGACAGCGCCTAGGTAATCGGGGAGAATGGGGGTAGCTTTCAGGAGGAAGCTGGCATGCCGTTGTTAGTGGTTTGTTCCCTGGTCGCGGGGTTGATGATCATATCGGTTTCCTTGTTCTACGAAGTTCGTCTTTGTTTTCCACGCTGGCGCTTGCCTTTGTGGCTGGCGTGCGCGGTCACAATATTTTTGGCCGCGTTGGAACTGGGCGAATGGGTCGCGTTATCCTGTTGGGAGGCGCTCATTTTGCCGCCTAAACCATCTGCTCGCAAGGCTCAGTCCGGACCGTCGTGATGACAGGCCGGTTTTTTTTACCTCAAATATCAATAGGGTAAATAAGTACCTATTAAAGGGGTATTTTTATTATTGCGCCTGCTTGGCTTTTAGGCCCTTGCCCAGTCTTGACATCAGTGGTAAAATGACTACTAGTCTATATTTATCTACAGGAACGATAGATGAAGACGCCACGGAAAATTACGAAATCCGTCGTCTATATCCGCAGGTTTTCGTAGATTCGTATTAATCATCCTTGTAGTTTTATGCAGGACAAGATCTCCGTTCGAGGGGCGCGAATGCACAACTTAAAAAATTTGGACGTGGATTTGCCGCGCAACAAACTGGTGGTTTTAACCGGGCTATCGGGCAGCGGCAAGTCGTCTTTGGCGTTCGATACCATTTACGCCGAAGGCCAGCGCCGCTACGTGGAGTCGTTGTCGGCCTATGCCCGCCAGTTCATTGGCCTCATGGACAAGCCGGACGTGGACAAAATCGAAGGCTTAAGCCCGGCCATTTCCATTGACCAAAAATCCGCCAGCCATAATCCGCGCAGTACGGTGGGGACAGTCACGGAGATTTACGACTATTTGCGTTTGCTCTATGCCCGCGTCGGCGTGCCGCACTGCAGCGTTTGCGGCAAGAAAATTTCCGGCCAGACGCCGCAAGCCATGGTTGAACAGCTTTTAGCCTTGCCGGAAGGCACGCGGCTAATGCTTTTGGCGCCGTTTGTGCGCGACCAAAAGGGCGAGCACAAGGCAATCTTGGAACAAATCAAAAAAGCCGGGTTTGCGCGGGTACGCGTGGACGGCACGGTTATGGATTTAAACGAGGCGCAGCGGCTAAATTTGGATAAGCAGAAAAAACATTCCATTGACGTGGTCGTGGACCGCATTACGGTTTCTAAGAACGAAAGGAGCCGTATGGCCGAAAGTTTGGAGAAGGCTCTGGACTTGGGCGACGGCTTGGCTATTGCCCATAAGCCCGACGAAAAAGACGCGGCTAAAGCCGATGTGACATTGTCGCAAAAATTTGCCTGTCCCGATGGGCACATGTCTTTAAATGAGCTTGACCCGCGCGATTTTTCTTTTAACAGCCCGCATGGCGCCTGCCCGGAATGTAAGGGTCTGGGCACTAAATTGACGGTGGAGCCGGATTTGGTAATTCCTAACCACAAGCTGACTTTGGCTGAGGGGGCGATTCGGCCGTGGAGCAAGACTACGTCGCGGCTGTCCTGGTACAACCGGATTTTAGAGGCCGTGGCCAAGGAGTATGGTTTTTCTACGCACACGCCGGTGAAAGATTTGCCGAAAAAGTTTTTGGACGTGGTGCTGTACGGCACGGGCGGCAAAAAAATCCACGTGGCCGGGGAGTTCCGTTCGGGTGAGGGCGAGTTTGAGATGAATACCGCCTTTGAGGGCGTCATCCCCAACTTGGAGCGCCGCTATAATGAAACCGATTCCGATTACATGCGCGGCGAAATAGAAAATTACATGCGCGTGCGCAAGTGCCAAATTTGCCAGGGCAAACGCTTAAAACCCGAGGTTCTGGCCGTTACCGTGGCCGAAAAGAGCATTGTGGATGTTTCTGCCGCTTCCATTGAGCAGGCCGCGGAATTTTTTAAGCAGCTGCCAAAAGTCCTGAGCCAGAAAGACCAGACTATTGCCAAGCAAATTTTAAAGGAAATCAACGCACGCTTGTCATTTTTGCTGAATGTGGGCTTGGCTTACTTGTCGCTGGATCGTACGGCTGACACCCTAAGCGGGGGAGAGGCCCAACGGATCCGTTTGGCTACGCAGATCGGCAGCGGCCTAACCGGTGTGCTCTATATTTTAGACGAGCCGTCAATTGGCTTGCACCAGCGTGACAATCAGCGCTTGCTGAAGACCCTTAAAGACCTGCGCGATTTGGGTAATACCGTTATTGTGGTCGAACACGACGAGGAGACTATCCGCGAAGCGGATTGGGTCGTGGACATTGGCCCGGGCGCGGGTAAGCACGGCGGCGAACTGGTGGCCCAAGGCACGCCAGCCCAGGTGCAAAAAAACCTTAAGAGCCTAACCGGCCAGTATTTGGCGGGCAAAGAGTTTATTGAAGTGCCAAAGCGCCGCCGGCCGGGCAATGGCCGTAAAGTCAGCATTGTTGGCGCCGAAGAGTTTAACTTAAAAGACATTAACGTCGATATCCCCTTGGGTAAATTTGTCTGCGTTACGGGCGTGTCCGGCAGCGGCAAGTCGACTTTACTTAACGATATTTTGGCCCGGGCTCTGTACCGTTATTTTTACAACAGCAAGGAAGAGCCTGGGAAGCACAAAAAAATCTTGGGTTTGGAACATCTCGACAAGATTATTAACATTGACCAAAGTCCGATTGGCCGTACCCCGCGCTCTAATCCGGCTACTTACACCGGGCTGTTTACGCCGATTCGCGACTTATTTGCCGAAACCAAAGAAGCGCGCATGCGCGGTTACAGGGCCGGGCGGTTTAGCTTTAACGTGAAGGGCGGGCGCTGCGAAAAGTGTCAGGGTGACGGGGTGTTGCGCGTGGAGATGAACTTTTTGCCCGACGTCTATATTACTTGCGATGAATGCCATGGCCAGCGCTATAACCAGCAGGCGCTGGAGATTCATTATAAAGACAAGAATATTTCCCAGGTCTTAGAAATGACCGTGGACGAGGCCAAATTGTTTTTTGCCAGCGTGCCGGCCATTCATAAAAAATTGGAAACCCTCTCGCAGGTTGGCTTAGGCTATATGCGCCTGGGACAAAACGCGACTACGCTGTCGGGCGGGGAAGCCCAGCGCATCAAGCTGGCCACAGAACTGTCGCGCGCCAGCACCGGCCGCACCCTTTACCTGCTTGACGAGCCGACTACTGGATTACATTTTGCCGATATTAAACGTTTGATCCACGTGCTCAACAAACTGGTGGACAAAGGCAATACCGTGGTGGTCATTGAACATAATTTGGACATGATTAAGACCGCGGACTGGGTAATAGACTTAGGCCCTGAGGGCGGGGACAAGGGCGGCCAAGTGGTGGCTGCCGGCACGCCGGAGGATGTGGTTAAAGTTAAAGCGTCATACACAGGCCAATACTTAAAAAAGATTTTGTAGTTTCGCAGAAGCTCGGGTGTTTCTCTTTTTATCCGGGGGTTTTAACATTTAAGTCCGGGCTATTTTGCTCGTAATTTGGCTATTTTTCTTGCTCGGCCGCAATGTGGGGCTGTGAAAAAACTGTGCATAACTAAAATCAAATTTGCTTGACAGATGAACCCAAAGGTCTAGAATAAAAGTGAGAGAAAAAGAAAAACCCCTAAAATAAAAGTCATTCATTGAGGGTCGAAAGGGATGACTTTTTATATTTGATCGTGAAAAACAGCTAAAAAGGAATTACAATTTAATTTGGTTAATTGAGCCCATAGAGAGCCTCAGCTTTTTGTGGGTTTTTAATTTTTAGAATTAATAAGGAAATATATGAAAAAAATTTGGTATTTTGGTGCGACATTCGCGCTGATGCTGGCCATAGCGTTAGGTCCGGTTCCCCATGCGATGGCCGCGGGCACGATTGACGTGACAACGACTTCCTCGGTTGTCAATGTTCCCGCTGACGCCGCGGTTGGCGCAAGTGTAAGTCTAAACAATATAGTAATGTCGGAGCATAGTCCGAAGGATTTCCAGACTGGTAGCGTAAAGTTATCAACCCCGGCTGGATTTGTGTTTGACACTAGCAGTGTAATCCATGTGACTCTGAGTGGCGATAGTAATCACAACAACAATATTAATGATGCGAGCGATGGCAGCGTGACTTCCGCGGTCATGACCACCACATCGGCCACAATTAGTATTCTTGTGCAAAGCAACGGGACGGTGGCAAACAGTTTGACATGGTCGAACATTAAAGTGAGGCCCGTAAACGGAAGTCCGTTAGCTAGCGGCTACCTGACAGTCGGCGGTATTTCGACAACAGTTTATAGCAACACCCAGCCGGTTCGGTTGGTTGAGGTTGCCGGCGCGCCTGATTCGGCGCATTCCGGCATGGTGTGCGCGCCGCTGGCCCAGCCAGTGGGCGGGGTGGTGACTTGTAATATTGTGGTTAATGACCAATTCGGCAATCCGGTACAAGGGGCTTCGGTAATGTTACTGGCAAGCGGAGTAACGGGAAACATTACTAGTACTAACCCCAGTATTACCGATGTTAACGGCCATACAACTATTACTTTGCAGTCAATAATCCAACAGACCGAAACACTCTCGTTAACCGGAGCGGTTAGCCTGACCGGTCCGACGGTAGTGTTTTATACGGCTCAGCCAACCTCAGCCTGGATTACGGCCAGTCCGTCCGCTATAGCCGAGGCTAGCTTGTCGGGTAGCAGCGTGAATTTAGACATTTTGATTACCGATCAGTATGGGAATCCAATTGATGACGGGGTTACTGTTAACGTTACTGGAAGCTCTAGCGCGCCAGGAACGCCGGTGGTTACTGGCAGTGGCAGTACTTTGTCCGGCCATGTTTCTCGCGTCTTAACATTTAACAATAAAGGGGATGTAAGTTTGAAGGTAAACACCTATAATGGAGACAGGCTTTTAAACGGTGATACTATCATCCATTTTGTTGACACGACTGTCCCAGTCATTGAACCTCACGCCGACGTTACCGTTGAAGCCACTTCCGCCTCCGGTGCCGTGGTTATTTATACTAATCCTGCTGCCACAGATAATATTGACGGTCCAATCACCACAGTCTGCGCGCCAGCATCCGATTCCGCCTTTATCTTAGGCGACACGACAGTGACCTGTACAGCGACAGATAGCAGTTCCAATACCCAAACTTCTACCTTTGTGGTGCATGTGGTAGACACCACGCCCCCTGATATTACTGCCCCTGGCGATGTAACTAAAGAGGCCACGGCAAATTTGACGCCAGTTGATCTGGGTACCCCGGTGGTTTCAGATATTGCCGACCCTTCTCCTGTTGTCACTAACGACGCGCCTGCTGGAGGTTTTCCGGTCGGCGATACTGTGGTGACTTGGACAGCCACGGACCATTCCGGGAACCATTCCTCCGCGACACAAACGGTTACGATTACTGATACCACGGCCCCGGTTATTGATGCGGCTCCTAACATTGACAGCGTTGAGGCGACTTCTGCCGCCGGCGCCGTTGTGAGTTTTGCCATACCGACTTCGCACGATTTGGTGGACGGGGACGCACCTTCTGTTTGTGTCCCAAACTCCGGCGCCACGTTCCCGCTCGGTATCACAACCGTTACTTGTGGTAAAACCGACAGCCATGGCAACACCGCTACGCCCGTAACCTTTACGGTAACCGTGGTCGACACCACCGCCCCAACTATTGAGGCTCACGCGGATGTCACAGCCGAAGCTACTTCCATCTCCGGCGCAGTCGTTGATTACACTAATCCGGTTGCCACGGACTTAGTCGATGGCACGGTTAGCGTAACTTGCGTCGACCCGTCCGGTTCCACTTTCCCGCTAGGTGCAACCTTGGTGACTTGCACGGCTAGCGACAGCCATGGCAACACATCTCACTCTAGCTTTAACGTTATCGTTCAGGATACAACAGCGCCAACGGTCACCATTACTCCCCCTACCCAAACTTTGGAAGCCGTAGGACCCACCGGGGTAACGGCTAGTTATACGGTTACCGCCACCGACTTGGTTGATGGTGATTTAACCGCGCACGTTACGTGTGATAAGGCCTCTGGTGGCATGTTCCCGCTCGGGGACAATCTTGTTACCTGTTCCGTCAGTGATGCCCACAGCAACTTGGGGACCGGCACCGCTCATGTGATTGTCCAGGACACCACGCCACCGGTGATTACCCCTCCTGCGGACCAGACTTTTGAAGGAACCGGCCCGCTAACTACGCCAACTTTAATTCCGGCAACAGCGACCGATATTGTTGATCCCGCGGTTGTCATAACTTATTCCCCGCATGATTTTCTACTCGGGACAACGAAAGTAACGTGGACCGCGACTGATAATAGCGGCAATGCGAGCACTGCCATCTCTCATGTGATTATTGTGGACACCACGCCACCGGTGATTACCCCTCCCGCGAACCAGACTTTCGAGGCGACAGGACCCATGACGATTCCGACTTTTGCGCCCGAGGCTACGGCAACCGATATTGTTGACCCAAATCCACAAGTCACGCATACGCCGGAAAGTTTTCCGGTTGGCGTTAACCAGACAGTAACGTGGACCGCGACCGATTCCTCCGGCAATTCTGCCAGCGCAACATCTTTAGTTACTATTACCGACACCACCGCCCCAACTATTGAGGCTCACGCGGATGTCACAGCCGAAGCTACTTCCATCTCCGGCGCAGTCGTTGATTACACTAATCCGGTTGCCACGGACTTAGTCGATGGCACGGTT
>JAGWQI010000097.1 GCA_028870105.1 Patescibacteria group bacterium | reverse complement strand
GGCTATAAAGGCGGCCATATTGCTGCTGCAAGGTATCTTCGGAATTACTATCCCCAGCAAACAACTGACGATTTAAATCCGTCGTCTTTTGGCTAAAGTCCACGGCCGGCGCCACGGCATCGGTAAAGTACTGCACCACCGCCTGTCGGCCGGTTTGCCCACTAGTATGCATTGAACTGTCGGCAACCTGGGGCAAATTAACCGCCTGGTCGGTCCGCAGTTGCTGTTGCACCGCTTGTTTAATATCGTCCTGAGAAATAATTGATTGCAACAATTTCTGGCTCGCCACCGGATCGGTCTGAATGCTCTTTAAATACTGCGCGTAAGCCGCGGCTAATACTTTATCTTGCTGTTGCTTGGCGGCGTAGTTGGTATTGTCTAAATAATGGTAGTCCGGCTGCCGCCATAACGTCACGACCAACAGCGCCACAATAACCAGCAAGCTGCCAAAAAAATAAAATTTTTGTTGTTTAGTTTGAAGCACACTCATATTTTGTTTCCTCCCCCGGGCTTGCAATACCAACCGACATTTTTATTATACCACAACCTTACTCCACCAGCTCGCCGCCAAAAACCTGCAGGGCGTCGGTCAGGCTTGAACCAACTTTCGGCGTTTGGCGCTCTTCAGCCACAACCCGCGCCCGGATCGCAAGCTGCTTTCCGCTTACCTGCTTTAAGCACTCGCGGATCAAGGACTGATTTTTTTGATTTTCCAAATTCTGCCTGTGAAAAGAAAATTTTACGCCTAAGGTGATTACCTCTCCCTGGACCGCTTGCAACTCCGCACCTTTCAGCAAATTGGCCAGCGGGCTATTACGTTTTTTAACAGCATCCAAAAACTTCGGCCACCACTCCTGCGTCTCGGCCAAACTAACCTCGTCCGCCGGGCCTTCTGCTGCCGTCAAGGATTCCGCGGGCTCATCTTGCTTTCCCGCCTGGTCAGAAACGGGTAAAATTGGCTGCTTAATTGGCTGTTTGTTCGCCGCCGGTTGGCCGAGAGGTTGTTTGCCGGTCCTCTTACTCGCCGCTTCCAGCGCCGCCACCAAAAGCGGAATTTCCGGCCGCGGACTGCCGTAAAGATCTTTCAGCGACTTTAAAAATAATCGAGTCACATAAATCATCTCCGGCAAAGTCGTTTGTTGGGCTTGGCCGGCAATTAAATCCTGATGCTCTTTATCCGTTTCGGCTAATTGCCCGCCTGTGGCCAAAAACACCAATACCTTCCTTAAATATTCCAAGAAATCCCGATTAAACGCGCTCAAATCCAGGCCTTTGGCGCCTAACTCGTCAAAAAATAACGGAATATCACCAAGGCCGCCGCCCAAAATTAATTCCAATAATTTGGCGCTAGAGCGGATATCGGTAATACCCAAAAGGCGCTCATAAACCTCCAGGTCCAAACCCTCGCCCAGGGTAATAATTTTATCAAGCAAGCTTAAGGCGTCGCGCGCGCCGCCGCCGGCATTCTCGGCCACCAGCCGAACGACCTCCAACGGCAACTTAACATTTTCGGCTGTCAAAATTTTCCGCAAATAATTTTCGAGCTGCCCAACCGACAAGCCGCGGAAATCAAACCTTTGTGTGCGCGAAATTATAGTTGGCAGGACTTTGTTAACCTCGGTCGTAGCCAGCACAAAGATCGCGTGCTGCGGCGGTTCTTCCAGAGTCTTCAATAGCGCGTTGAACGCGCTCTTGGACAACATGTGGACTTCGTCAATAATAAATACTTTGTACTTGCCTTGGCTCGGGCTAAATTTTATATGCTCAATCAACTCGCGCACGTTCTCCACGCTCGTGTTGGAGGCGGCGTCAACCTCAATCAGATCCAAAAAATTTCCAGCCGCGATCGCCCGGCAATTGTCGCATTCCCCGCACGGCTCCGCCTCATCTTTAGCTGGTCCACGGCCGCGGTTCTTGCAATTTACGGCCTTGGCCAAAATCCGGGCCAGCGTGGTTTTGCCCACCCCCCGGCTGCCCGTGAATAAATACGCGTGCGC
Organism: Patescibacteria group bacterium; assembly: GCA_028870105.1. Taxonomy (GTDB): domain Bacteria; phylum Patescibacteriota; class Doudnabacteria; order UBA920; family UBA920; genus JAJYJE01. The sequence goes on along the minus strand of JAGWQI010000097.1, from coordinate 211 downwards.
AACTTGCCCGGCGGCTAATTGATTTTTTAGCGTGCGCACCACATGTTCCTGCCCCACAACCTCCGCAAATGTCTGTGGTCGATATTTTCGATATAAAACCGCCATAAAGTTCCTTAAATCTAAGTTATTATAGCACAAAAGGATGCGCGCGGATGACTATCTAAAATGGGCATACGGCTCAACAGCCGTATGCCCATAAATCGTCCGTAAA
>JAGWQI010000033.1 GCA_028870105.1 Patescibacteria group bacterium | reverse complement strand
CCGGAAGTGCCGTATTGTCCATTGAATGACAAGGCTCCGGCTTGGTTAACGTGCACTAAAGAAATGCCAGAGGTGGAAGAAATATCGAACGGATCAACCGCGGCTGTGCCGGTCACGGACAAACGGGCCGAAGGAGAAGTGGTGCCGATACCAACGTTGCCGGTGCTATCTATTTTCATGACGTTCGTGCCTTTAACTCTAAAGGTCAGGTTGTCATTGGAATTAGCCTCGCCATAACCTAAAATCGAAGTATAGCCGTTTCCCGAACCGAACACGACAGTTTGGTTATCTGGAATAAGAACTCCGTAGTTACCGCTAATATTAGTTACAGTTAACTGACGCACGCTGGTAACACCATTTGGCGCGACACTCAACAACGAGGTGCCGGTGGAGGAGTTAACTTGGAAAGGATTATTGGAGCCGGTGCCTTGGACTAGGAAGTTCACGGTGGAAGAGGTGGCGTTAACCCCGGAGACAGTACCGTTGTCAATTAGGGTGCCAATGGTTAAGGCGGTGGAAGAAGCCCAAATGGCCGCGTAACCGGTAGTGCCGCCAGAGAGCGAACCGCCGCCCGCGCCGCAATCGGTGCCAGTGCCGGTCACGTTGCCGCTGCTGTCAATATGCAGACATTGGGTCAACCCGGAAATGGAAGAAATTTGCAAACTGTTAGCAGTTACTTTGCCATCCGCGCCCACGGCAAAGTACGACGCGCCGGAAGAAGAAGCCACGGTCAACAACGCCGAGGTTTGGGAGGAAGTAGCAACAATCAAAACAGTGGGCTGTGTGGTGGAGCTAGAAGCCACAGTCAGCTGCGCCGATGGAGTAGTGGTGTTTAAACCAACATTACCATAATTGGTAATCCATAAAAGATGGCTGCTGCCGGCGGAATTTTGGAAATCGTAGTTATAAGCCGTGCCGCGCAAACCAAAAGCCGTATTAGCATTGAACGAACCGTTATAGAAGCCGGCATACACACCGCTCCCTGAGAGATAAGAAGAAGCTTGAATTGCCCCGTTGACATCCAAAGCGGTAATGGGATTGGCTTTATTAATACCTACCAGCCCATTAGCGGCAACAGTCAAGTACGACGCACCGGAAGACGACGCCACGGTGAGCAAGGTTGTGGTTGGAGCGGTGGACGTGCCTTGGATAGCCAACAGCGAACCTGGAGCAGTGGAGCCAATACCGACGCTGCCATTGCTGTTCCAAATCCCCGAACCGGGGAAATATGCGGTGCTTTGGAAAGTCAATGACCCCTGGAATAATGAGCCTGATTGCTGAACCACCAGACTCCTGGCAATAGTTAAGCTGGAGTCGGTCTTAATGTTTAATGGCCCTGTTCGGTAGAGATTTGTGGTGGTATCGCCAAAATTTAAGCCGGAAGTCGAGGTTGTCCCCGTGCCGTCACCTATGCTCAATAACGCGCTTGGGCTGGTCGTCCCAATCCCCACGTTGCCGTTGTTGGCCACGAACAACAAAGAACTGCCGGTGGAAGAAGTAATGTTGAGCAGCGAGGTGGCGGAGGTCGTGCCTTGCAAAGTTAATTGAGACGACGGCGATGTGGTGCCAATCCCGACGCTGGTGCCAAAAACACTATTGCCAATCCCCACCTTAAAAGCGGACTGGTCGGCGTTCCAAGCCTGATTGACATTTACCGTAACGCCAATCCTTAAAATATTATCGGCGGTGCCGGAATTAGGACCAAACGCCCATAAACCCGCAGAAGTCCAATTACCCAAAAATATCGGGCGGCCGGCGGTGTTTGAATACTCCCCAAAGAACAATTGCGCCGGGCTCGAAACTATCGCGTTGGTATTGCCAACTTGCATTCTGGCTTGAGGAATCGCGATATTACTGCCTATGCCAAACAGCCCGCTGTCAGTCAAGACCATATGCGGCACGTTGTTTGAATCCGAAGCAACAAATGTATACCCGGTTCCGGTGCCAGAACCTGTTACGGCAAGTTTCCCCGCCGGACTACTTGTCCCAATCCCGACATTGCCATTAGCCAGCACGGTCAAAGCAGTCGCGCCGGAAGACGACGCCACGGTCAGCAAGGTTGTGGTCGGCGCGGTGGACGTGCCTTGGATGGCCAAAAGCGAACCTGGAGCAGTGGAGCCAATGCCAACGTTGCCACTGTCTACAACTCGCATCGCTTCGGTCGCGCCATTATTGCCAACCAACAACTTAATATAGTCGCCTGACCCTATCCCGGCTGTAGATTTTAAAGTCAAATATCCATTAACACCATATGACCCTAGCAGGGTTGTATTATCACTTGGATTATTGTCTGTATTTCCAAAAAGAGCCGTGCCAGATGTATACGCATTAAAGCTGGAGGTGGAAACCACCGCTCCACTGTTTCCCAAAGTCACAATACCGCCTGTAACCTTCAAATTGCCGTCCGTCTGCAACAACCCGGCTGATTTGCGGTACAAATTCGCCGTGGCGTCGCCAAAGTTAATACCGCCGGCAGCGGTGGTGGATGCGGCTAAAGATAACAGCGCGATGGGGGTGGTGGTGCCAATTCCGAGGTAGCCACTCGGATCTATTCTCATCGCTTCACCATTATAGTTGTTAAAAAGTAAAGTACCAGTACTTGCGCTAGAACCACTTGATCGTATACTACCGCCAGGCCAAGAAACATAACTTCCTGAATCCAATTTCAGGTTTCCGCCTATTGAATGTATGCCCCCATTTACTTCCAACGGATAGCCTGGGTTAGCCGTCCCAATCCCCACATTGCCATTCGGCAAAATGGTTACGGCCGGGGTGCCGCTGGCCATGAGCTGCAGGGAATTATTATCGAGCGTGCCCAAGGTGCCGGTGGCGCCAAAGGAATTACCGCCCTGGATAAAGGCGTTAAGGGATGTGGCTAAGGTAGAGGTGGAAATCCAGGTTGGTGATGAGGCATTACCATTGCTTTGCAAGATTTGTCCGGAAGTGCCGTATTGTCCATTGAATGACAAGGCTCCGGCTTGGTTAACATGCATTAAGGACACGCCGGAGGTGGAAGACACATCGAACGGGTCAATGGCCGAGGTGCCGGTTACAGACAGACGGGCAGAAGGAGTGGAAGTGCCAATGCCGACGTTGCCACTGCCGTTAACGTACAATCTGCTTTGATTGTTCGTAGTGAGTATCACATAATCGTTAGTGCCAGTATACCCATTACCAGCTATTGAGGCGCTTCCGGAGCCAAATCTATAAGCTCCAAAGCCAACAGTATTATAGTAACCATTGTTAGTTATGCCCCCATTAACGTAAAGGTTGCCAGAAGCATCAACCGTAAACTGGTTGTTGTTCCCGACAGTCAGAATTTTGCTCGGTGACGAAGTCCCAATCCCGACGTTGCCTGCGGAGTTTATATACATCACGCTCGCGCCGGAAGAAGAGGCAATGTTAAGCAGGTCAGTCGACCCAAATCCTTGCAGGGTCAAAGTTTGGCTAGGCGTGGAGGTGCCAATGCCAATCAAACCGGTCGAAGTCGCAGTGACAGTGAACAAAGGCAAGCTGCCCGTGTTCGCGTTGCTAGTAAAATCCAACATGTGGCCGGTCTGATTGGAACCCACGACCGCGGTAAAGTTACGGCCGGCTCCCGTCACCGCGCTGCTGAAAGTTGTGCCGTTTAAAATATTAGACAGGGTCAACACGCCAAGGTCAGTCAACGAGAACCGAGTTTGCGTACCAGCCGCATTGTAGAAGGTGGCAATGTTTTGGCTGCTGGTGGCGTTCTGAATGACCAGGCTGCTGTTGGGGGTAGCCGTCCCAATCCCCACGTTACCGCTTTGATCCACGGTCAAAAACGAGCTGCCGGAAGAAGATGCAACCGTTAAAACCGGAATCGTGGTGGAGGAAGACACCACGCTCAGTAAAGCCCCCGGCGAATTAGTGCCGATGCCAATTTTGTTACCGTTAAAGAATAAGGTGGATTGCGGAGTAATAGTCGCACTGCCTGACTGGTAGTAGCCAAACGCGCCGGCAATGCCATTTTGCACCTCCCCGCTACCGCTGCCGCCCCCACCGATAGCGCCCCAAGCCGTACCGTTATAAACGTTGTACTGGTTGGTGTCGGTGTTGTAAACCATCAAGCCGCTAGCCGGACTGGCAATGGCATCGCGTTGCGCCCCTGTCATACGCGGCGCCAAAAATCCCTTCCTGGTAGATTCCAACTGCAGTAGAGCCGAAGCATCCGGCGTGCTCGTGCCAATCGACAGCTGCGTGGTGGACGAGTTATAGAAAAAGTTAGCGTTGTCCTGCGAAAGACCGCTAGCTCCTTGGAACACCACGCTGCCCTGAATAAACCCTGGATTAATTTTTGAAACAGACACACTGCCTAAAGACGCGCTTCCACTGACTGTAATACTATTTGTTTGCAAGCTGCCAAACACCGCGCTGTCCGCAGAAAACTGAGTAGAAGAAAAAGACGTACCGCCTGCAAAACCATTGCTGGGGTTGGCTGCCAAAACCGTAACTCCGCTCGGAGCCCCAGCCGGCCCAGGGGCACCGCTTGGGCCTTGAGGTCCCTGTGGTCCTTGCAGGCCTGTTCCGCCCTTAAATTTTCCCTCGGTCAAATATTGATTGAGCCTGTTATCAATCAGCGAATAAATATCTGATTCGGTAAACCCTAAAAGCTGATTAACAGTCTTATTAATACTCACAACAGTCGTAGTTGCAGGCGTAAATTGCGCCACAACATTTCTGTTTTGATTTTCTGCCGCCAACGGCGAATTTTGATAAACAATTTTTGTTAAACTAGGCTGACTTCCGCCGCCAAGAATGTCAAAATACTTTGACCAAAAAACCGAACCAACTACCAGCGCCGCAAAAGCCGTCGCAACAAACGGCAAAGCAAATTTTGAAAAATTAAACGGCCGGCCTTTTACAAAGCTGCGGTACAAGCGCTTAACATCCAAAGCGCTTGCTGGCTGCGGCGAAGACAAATCCTGCTGGCGATTGTCGCCGGAACTTAATTCAAAATTGGAACTAAATTTTTCCTTCAAGCCGAAACTACCGGAAAATGGCAGCGGCAAAATAGCGGGAGCCGATTGAGCAGTGTTTTGATTTTGCTTTTTGACCGCTTCTTTGACCGCTTCCTCGTGGTCAGATAAAATTTTCGCGTGCTCGGCTGTCTTACTTTCAATCTGCGAAACGCTGTAGCCAAGATCTTGGACCTTTTTAGCCACCGTACCCAACACATCTGACTTCAATAATTTCAGCTTTTCCGTCGGGGACTGTTCTAAGTCCTTTACCTCAAGGCTTTCCTCCGCCTCACTCTGGCCCAAATCCCTTTCCCCCGCCCGGTCAGGTACGATCCGGTTTTCCGGAACAACCTTCACTAAAATACGCTTGCCAGTTTCATCACTGACTTCGGCAACCCCGTTTTTATATGCTTTCTGAAAATCAGATAGTGCCTGTTTGGTAGTTGTCCAGTTTCTTCCGATCTTAAAACCTTTAAGCTTGCCAGTCCGACACAAAAAGCTTAGGTAATCCTGATGATACCCCGTTAGTTTGCTAGCTTCTGCTAGGCTTAAAAAGCTATCAAAATTTTGTAACTGCTCGTAGTCCAATTTTTTAAGATTTTGTTTCGGTTGTTTATCCGAGATTTACAAACCGCAAGTTTTAAGTTTTCTTTTAAAAACGGGGGTTTTTATAATTATCTCGGATAAGCGATATGCTATATATATTATAAAATCCAAAATATAGTGTTGCAAATAAAATCGTTAAAAAATGCCTAGAAAATACTTCTTAAGATTTTAATTTATTTGTAGCTAATTCCCCGTTTCATTTATTAATTTTCTAAGTTCAAAAACCAAAAAAAAATAACGCCAATTAGTGCTAAATGCGTTAGATATTTTTCTTTTTATTTGTTTTGTTCAGCTAAAATTTTAAGAGTATAAATTTTTTTTGCATTTTTTTTGCAGATAATTTGAACTTTTCGTTAAAAACATTGAGGTTTCACAGAATTTTTTCTTCCTTGTATATAGGTAATTTTCATTTTTCATTAAATTTTCCTTATTTTTTGAAAACATACATTTGAAATTTTGGCAAAATTCCATAGTCGCCTTTTGCCAAATATCCACAGAATTTTTCCGGTAATTGACTTTCACTTTCTTATCAACTAGAATAAAAACAGCTTTAACAACTTAGCTTCGTTCCCCCAAACTTTGAACTTTCAGCCGGGGTCAATTAGGGAAGTCGGTGAAAATCCGACGCTGTGCCGCAACTGTAATTCGGCAAGCAGCATTTAAAATTTTGCTGCAGGACCGATAAGTCAGACTACTAATGAACGATTATTAAATCCCGAGCAGGAATAATTTTATTCGTCCGCTTTGGACGATTTTTTTATGCCGTTTCAGGAATTAGGACCAATTGACAACTTAGAAGATCAAGAACTGGAGTTAACCGACGCTGAATCTTTTTTTTCAAATGGGTCGGCTTTAGCGGAATCTTTTCGTTCTCGCTATCAAACTTTAGAGTGGGAGTTAGATAACGAGTTCCAGCCGACTGAAACTCAAGACTTTATTGATTTGCAGACGAAGGAATGGTGGGGTTCGATGGAAGGAACTTTAATTAACAAAACCGATCGGATTCGCCAAAGTGGCGACGCTGAAGCTTTGGCAAGTCACGAGCATAGGATCAGCGAACTAATGCAATCCGGCGCTCGGGATTCAAGTCAGGATTCTACAAACTTATATTCTAATAACTCGGTCGGGGCCCAAAACGCGGCAATTAAATTTGGGTCATTTGAATATCTTACAATAACCGGCGAAAGGGCCTTTGTAAACTTTGAAGTTTATCGACGTGTGAGTAAACAGCTTAGCGCTGAAGTTGCCGCTGAACCCTTCGAGTGGCTCGAGTCAGTTTGGCTCGATGACGATTACGACGATTATGCGCTTCCCGCTTTTTTACACTCAGATTCAGCAACCAAAAAAAATACCGACAGCTTGTTACAAACTGCAAAACAAACACAAAACTTTTGGGAAAACCTTTGGTCCGATTTTATTCAAAAACAGCCTACGGAATCTAAGCAGGCTGAGCGATCTAATTTTTTAAATATTTTTGGAATCGGCTTGGCCGAACAACACAGTGAACTGCTTTCAAATTCGATTGAACAAACTACAAGTCAGCTTCAGACTTTGGAGACTATCGCCCAAGTTGAATTTGAAACTTCGGCCAGTAAAACCACTTCCCACTCCCCTGTCTTGCTTGGATTAGAGCCCAAAGAACAAGCTGTTTCAATTTTTCAAGCCCGGCCAAATAATTTAGACAAAACTTTAAAAAAAGAATCTACTACTGATCAAGAAGTTGCCGGGAACTTTACTCTGCTTAGCTTAAAAAGTCCTTTAACGGAAGAAAAGGGCTTTACTCAAAACACGGATACGGACTTAGTTTTTTCTTTGAAGCCTTTAAAACTTGAAACTAACGAACTTTTTTTGAATGCCCCGTTTCAACTCGCTAATGATTTACAAAACAAAAACGGACCCACAAGAATTATTAAACCCCAACCGGCAGACAAGCAGCCTTTGCCAAAAACGCAGGATCGACGAGTGACTTTAACCCAAACTGCGTCACAATCAGCTTTAGTTCAGCGGACGAACACTGCAATGATAGAAAAGGCGGACAACTTTATAGCACCCAAAGAACAAACACGAGATTTGAATCCTTTTAGTAAGGAATATTCCAGCCCAATTTTAAACAGCCAAGCGATGATAAAAACGGCAAAAACTGAACAAGGCCGGCAACCGCAGGTTAAAGATTTTAAACCTAATCGCATTTCCCCTTTAGACGAACAAAAAAGCCCCAATCAAACAAACACAGGGCTAGAAACTGAAAAAACCGTGCTTAAATTGCCGACGCAATTGTTTGAACCCTTTGCTATTTCAACCAAACCTCTAACGCAAACAATCCAGCAAACCCCGGCAAATCGCGCTCACACCCCAAAAGACACAAAACCTAACACGGCATCCACTACGATTCAAAATAAGCCGGTACACAACCAATTAGTTTTGCCTCATTTTAAAACAGATTCCGTCTTAAAAAACATTTTTGAAAGGCATACTAGCACGCCCCAGCCGGCCACAAACACTACCCCCATGCCGCGACAACCAACCCACATAGAACAAAATGCTGGCGCAATAAGGACCGACTTTCCTGCCATGAAAACCCAAAGCACCACTCAATACTATATAGAAGGACAGTCTAAGGCTGGCCAAAACGACCGCGAAACCTTAAAACCAATTATTTTAGTCAAACCAGATAATTTTAGCCACGAACAGCGGATTAAAAATGACGCAGAGCCGCCAAAGCAAGAGCGGCCGGCCACGAATAATAAGACAACCCTCATAGTCACTCCAGAAATCCGGCAAATACCTGCTGAACTAACAAAGCATTCGGAAACCCAAAGCCCGCAAGCCAAATTGGCCGCTAAAACGGTTCTGACCAAGCCAATTCAGTTACCACTAAAACTATTCACTTCTGCTAAAGCCTCCGAGCAAGACGCCCGGCCAACCCCAGCTCCCCAAGAAAAAGCAGAATCCACTCACGCGCCCGCGCAGAAGGCCGCGTTTGAGCTAAGAAATAATCATAAAACTCCCAGGGAACTAATATCTACGGAACCGCGCCTGTTTTTTGACAACAATAAGCAAGCCGAAAATTTGCCCCGGAAGCACACCGCAACCGCCCACGAAATAATTAAGCGACAGACTCCTTCGACCACAGTTCAATCACCGCGTTCAGCTAAGCAGCCAAAGCCGGCCAAAAATAAAATCATTAACTTAGACCGCTACTTTAGGCCTGCCGGGCGGTCAGCCAGCGTTACGGATGATTACTTTAAACCGGTTTTTAACAATTATGGCAACCAAAACGCCGTGGCCCATGCCGCTTAAGCTACCTAAACCATGAGCGCATTCGAAAAAATTGAATACTTTGATTTACGTTTGGAAGCCGCCGCCCGGCGCCTGCCACCGGCCTTGGGTATGGAAAGCGCCGTCTCTAGACTTAACCGCATTTTATCGCGTCAACTGCAGCACAACGCTATTATTGCCGCGCCCAGCGGTACCGGTAAGACCGCCTTAATTTACGGCTGGGCCAAGGCCGTGGCCACCAACCAGACCTTTGCAGGAACCAAGTTAGCCCTTTTGGACGCGAGCAGCCTGCAAAAAATCGGCCAAATGCCCATTGCCTCCCTAACTGGCTACCAAGAAGCGTTCGACAGTCTTAGCAATTGCGTACTAATAATAGACAGCTTCGGCGAAATGATTTACCAAAGCTTACCGGCCTTGCAAAACTGGAATACCCTACTCAAGCCACTATTCTTTAAGTCCGACATGCGTCTTGTCCTGAGCATGCAACCGGAAGAGTTGTCGTGGCTGCAACAAAATAAGAGCCACTTTTTAAGTCACTTCGAGATTCTCAAATTAGACCCCCCAACACACGAACAATTATTAGGTATTTTGCGGCAAGCCGCCGATAAATTTAGTCCGCACCCGGCCATTGCTCCGGAAAGCCTGGAACTTATTGCCAAACTCTGCGAGCGCTTCCCCGTACTCGGCCAGCTGCCAAAAAGCGCCATCCAATTACTAGATGAGGCCGTGGCTGACAGCCTAAGCTCCCCTGGTCCTGATTTACTAACGGCCAACGAAAGTATTCAGCGCATTGTCGCCGAAAAAACCGGCATCCCCACGAATCGCCTAAGCCAAGACGACAAAACTTTACTTAGGCGCCTGCCCCAAACCATAGAAAACAAAATTATTGGGCAAACTCCCGCCGTCCACAAAATTACCAAGGTCATCCAGCGGGCGCGCCTGGGCTTACGCAGCCAAAACAAACCCCTCGGATCGTTTTTATGCCTCGGACCCTCGGGCGTGGGCAAAACTGAAACCGCCAAAGTTTTGGCGGAAACACTCTATGGTTCGGACAAACACTTTTTACGCATTGACATGTCGGAATTCGGCGAAAGCCACGCCACAGCCCGCCTACTGGGCAGCCCAGCCGGCTACGTCGGTTTTGAGGACGGCGGCCAACTGACCAACCACTTCGCCGATTATCCTTACAGCCTGCTGCTACTCGACGAAATTGAAAAGGCTCACCCCAAAATTTTTGACATCTTTTTGCAAATATTAGACGACGGTCGCATTACCTCAGCCCAAGGCCAAACCGTGGACTTAAGCCAAAGCGTTATTATGGCCACGTCTAACCTGGCGGTTGAGGAAATTTTGCGGGAAGCCGCGGACGGCGGCGATATTTTTAGCGACACATTTTTAAAAGGCGATGTCATGGACAAGTTGCTAAAGCATTTCCGCATGGAATTTTTGAACCGTTTTGACGCTATAGTGATTTTTAAGCCGCTGTCGGCCGAAGACCTAACGCAAATTGCCTTGCTGGAAATAAAGAAAATTGAGGAGCGGGTGCGGCAGCACGATATCAGGTTTACTTTTGACCAACAAACCCTGAAAAACCAAATTATTAATCTTGCGGATCCGCGTTTCGGGGCGCGCCCAGTCAAACGTCTGATAGAGGAGGCTTGTGAAAGCCTGATCACCGAAACTTTGCTTAACGACTAACGTTTTAAAACCAATGAACCCAGAACAATTACGGCCCAAAGATCAACAATTGTTTGAACCACATTCCAGCTCCGAACCGGATAAACAATTGACTGAACAAACAATCCAGCAATTAACAGACGCTCGCTTGGCGTCTTTGGCCGAATTTAAGAATATTGTCGGCAGAAAATTTTATTACGCCGTGGAAGACAGGCTGCAACAGCAGCAAAACGAGCTGCGGCAGTTGCTGGATTGGCAGCGGGGCAAACGCCAAAAATTGGCCAATTATAGCTTTATTTTACCGCCGCAATACTTTGAACAAAAATTCTTAACCCACTCAATCTAGAAATTACTAAAGGCGTGGCTAAAGCCGCGCCGCCCTAAACCTCCATATGGCTTACGTTAACATTGGCACCAACCATTTCCGCGGCAAAGCTTCGCCAATCTTATTTTCAGACCCAGACCGGCTGCGGCATATGTACGTAATTGGCAAAACCGGGGTAGGTAAATCCAGCCTGTTCGCCAATTTGGCCCTGCAAGATATAAAATCTTCCCGCGGTCTGTGTTTTATTGACCCGCACGGCGAGACCATAAACTGGTTGCTTGACCGTATCCCGAAAAATCGCCTCGAAGACGTGGTTTTGTTCGATCCGGCCGACGCCACCTGCCCGGTCGGCCTGAATTTATTGGAAGCCGACGACGAAGCAGCTAAAGATTTTTTGGTCGGCGAATTAATCAGCATATTTTATAAACTATTTGACCCCCAGCGCACTGGCATCATCGGACCGCAATTTGAACACTGGCTGCGCAACGCGGCGCTCACGGTCATGGCCGACCCGCGTGGTGGCACATTGCTGGAAATCCCCAAACTTTTCGCGGATAAAAAATTTGAACAATACAAACGACAGTTTCTCCGCGATCCCCTGGTCCGCGAATTTTGGCAACACCAAATGGCTAAAACCGCGGATTTCCACAAAAGCGAGATGCTGAACTATTTTAGTTCCAAATTTGGTTCATTCATGCACAACCGCTTAATGCGCAATGTTATTGGCCAAACTAAAGGCGGCCTGAACCTGGCCGAGATTATTGCGCAAGAAAAAATCTTGCTCGTGGACCTGTCAAAAGGGAAAATCGGCGAGACCAACGCGTT
>JAGWQI010000096.1 GCA_028870105.1 Patescibacteria group bacterium | reverse complement strand
AGTGAAGTTTTTAAAGGCGAAAAAATCTCCGTGCCATATGGCTTTGCCGTGACCGCGGCGGCTTACGCGCATTTTATTAAAGCTAACGATTTAGACGGCAAGATTAAAGACATCTTAGCGGATTTAGATACCCACAATATTAAGCAACTAGAAGACAAGGGCCAGAAAGTTAGGCAGCTGATTCTAGAGGCGGGTTTTCCCGCCGATCTGGAAGGCGAGATTAAAACGGCGTTTGGGGAGTTGGGTAAAAAATTAAAACTTTCGCCGAATGAGTTAGACGTGGCCGTACGCTCCAGCGCCACAGCCGAAGATCTGCCCGACGCCAGTTTTGCCGGACAGCAGGAGAGCTATCTTAACGTGCGCGGTGACCATGAACTTTTGGAATCTATCAAGAAGGCGTTTGCCTCGCTGTTCACCAATCGCGCTATTTCTTACCGGGTTGACCAAAAGTTTGATCATTTCCAAGTCAAATTGTCGGTGGCAGTGCAAAAGATGGCCCGTTCGGACCGCGGTGCGAGCGGTGTTATGTTCACGCTCGACACCGAAAGCGGCTTTAAGGACATGGTGTTAATTAATGCTTCCTGGGGCTTGGGCGAATTTGTGGTCAAGGGCGTGGTTACGCCTGACGAATACAAGGTCTTCAAGCCGACCTTGCGTTCGGGTTTTAAGGCTGTGATCAGCAAAAAGCTAGGCAGCAAGGAAAAAAAGTTAATTTACGCCAGTGAGGGCGTGAGTCCCACCAAGGAGGTTCCCGTGGTCGCCGAAGACCGGCACCGCTTCGTGTTAAACGATGAACAGATTTTAAAGTTAGCCAAGTGGGCCGTGATTATTGAGGATCATTACCAGCGGCCAATGGATATTGAATGGGCGTTTGACGGCCAGGACCAGAGTTTGTATATCGTGCAGGCTCGGCCGGAAACCGTGCAGGCCCGCAAGAGTCAGACCGTGCTGGAAGAGTTTGTGATGAAAGAAAAGGGCAAGGTTCTTTGCCAGGGCGCGGCCGTGGGCGCGAAAATTGGTTCCGGTAAGGCGCATCTCATTAAAGACGCCACGCAAATTAGCGAGTTTAAGAAGGGCGAAGTGTTAGTGACCGACATTACCGATCCGGACTGGGAACCAATCATGAAGATCGCCAGCGCCATTGTGACTAATAGCGGCGGCCGGACCTCGCACGCCGCGATTGTCAGCCGTGAACTGGGTATCCCCGCCGTGGTTGGCTGCGGCACCGCCACCGCGGTGCTTAAGACCGGTCAGGAGATTACGGTTTCTTGCGCCGAGGGTGAGGTGGGCAAAGTTTACGAAGGCCTGCTGCAATTTGAGGTCAAGCGTGAAGACTTAACTCACTTTAAGCCACCCAAGACCGATATTAAAATGATTGCGGCCGATCCGGAACTGTCGTTTACCCATAGTTTTACGCCCAACAAAGGCGTGGGTTTGGCTCGCGTGGAGTTTGTCATCTCAAATTTCATTAAGATCCACCCAAAAGCGCTGATCGATTACGATAAATTGACCGACCAGAAAGTTAAGGAACAAATCGATGAGCTGACCGCGGGATATTCGGATAAAGTTCAATATTATTTAGACAAGTTTGCTTACGGCGTGGGCCAGTTGGCGGCGGCGTTCTACCCTTACGACGTGTTGCTGCGGTTTAGTGATTTTAAGAGCAATGAGTACGCTAATCTAATCGGCGGCCGGCTGTACGAGCCGGAGGAGGAAAACCCGATGCTTGGCTGGCGAGGGGCTAGCCGTTATTATGATCCAAATTTTAGCGAGGCGTTTGCCTTGGAGGTCAAGGCGGTTAAAAAGGTGCGCGAGGAGATGGGCTTGTGGAACCTAAGCGTCATGGTTCCATTCTGCCGTACCCCGGAGGAGGGCAAGAAAGTTGTGGCGGAGATCGAGAAAAACGGCCTGACCAACCGCATTAGCCGCGAACAATTGAAGAAAAAGAAGAACGGCGACTTGGTGGAACAGTACGAGCTGTGGGTCATGGCGGAGATCCCCAGCAACATTTTGCAGGTCGACGAATTTGCAGAGATCTTTGACGGCTTTTCCATTGGTTCCAATGACTTGACGCAGCTGACCTTGGGATTGGACCGCGACAGTAAGTTAATTGCCCACGTGGGCAACGAGCGCAACAAGTCTGTCCATAAACTAATTGAGATTTTAATAAAAGAGGCTCACGCGCGGCATATGAAGGTTGGGATCTGCGGCCAGGGCCCGTCG
>JAGWQI010000032.1 GCA_028870105.1 Patescibacteria group bacterium | reverse complement strand
CGACTCCGGGGGTTTTTAAAATTAGATTAGCCGTATAAATTTGCGTTTACCGACCTGTAATAAAACCCCTTCCTTAGCTTTAACTAAGTCGGCATCGGTTTCGGCAACAACACCGTTAACGCGCACGCCCCTTTGTTCAATCACGCGGCGCGCCTCGGATTTGCTAGCAACCAGCCCCGCCTCAAACAACAAGACTGAAAGCTTGTAAGTGCCTTGGGAAATTCTTTGAGTCGGGATTTTGCTCGGCAGCTCGCCCTTGCTAAATTGGTTAATAAACGCCTGCCTGGCCGAAACCGCTTTTTTTTCACCATGGTAAAGCTTGGTAATCTCTTCGGCCAAGATGAGTTTTTGGTCGCGAGGATTGGGCAATCTGATAATTTCTTCTATCTTCTCCAAGGGCACCCACGTGGCTAAGACAAAATACTGCTTTATTAGCTCATCGCTAATAGACATGGTCTTGCCGAACATTTCGTTTGGCTCATCCTCGATATTGATGACATTGTTAAAGCTCTTGCTCATTTTGCGGCCATCGGAGCCTTCCAACAATTGGTACGTAATGACAGTTTGTGCCTTATTTTTTAAGGCTTTCATTAAATAGCGCCCCTGCAGCATATTAAAGGTCTGATCGGTTCCCCCAACCTGCATATCGGCGTCAAGTTCTACCGCATCGTAACCTTGAATTAATGGGTATAAAAATTCATGAAGACTGATTGGCTTGCCTTCGTTCATGCGCTTCTCGAACATGTCGCGCTCTAAAAATTGCTGGACCGTAAATTTGCCGGATAACTCAATAATATCTTTAAAGGTTAACCTGTCGTTCCATTCGCTATTGAACCTAATCTCCGCCTTGTTCTTTCCCTCAAAGCTCAAAAATTTGGAAACCTGCTTTTTGTAGGTTTTTGCGTTTTCTAAAACCTGCCGGCGCGTCAACGGCTGACGGACGGCATTGCGATCGGTCGGATCACCAATCATGCCCGTAAAATCACCAACTAAAAAAATTATCTTATGGCCCAGCTGCTGCAAAATCTGAAGTTTGCTTAAAACCACGGCGTGGCCAAGGTGAATCTGGGAACCCGAAGGGTCAACCCCATAATAAATCCGCAGCTTCTTTTCCGATGCCAATATAGCTTTTAATTCGGCCTTAGTGAACACCTCGCTCGCGCCCCTCAATATCTGATCAGAATGATCCATAAAAGTCGCTTAATTACCATTATTATATCATTTTTCTTAAAATTAAAAAACCGCTATAATTCCTTCATGCGCGTCTACTCGTATACCACCAAAGAAAAACCGTCAAAATCCACAAGACCTAAACGAACAAAATTCAAACTGGCTTGGCCCGGTTGGAAAAAATTTTTTACCTGGACATTCCGCCTATTCGCCCTCGGGGTAATTTTTGCGGCCCTGCTATTCTTGTATTACTCCAAGGACATGCCGGATCCCAACAAGCTGCTTGACCGGCAGGTACCGGAATCCACCAAAATTTACGCGCGCGACGGCAGTTTGCTCTACGAGATACACGGCGAATACAAGCGCACCCTGGTTAACCTCGACCAGATCCCGCCCAACCTGCAGCACGCGACCATTGCCATCGAAGACAAAAATTTTTACCACGAAGGCGGTGTATCGCTGACTGGCATTGCCCGCGCGGCTTTGGCCGATATTTTAACCTTGCGCAAAAGCCAAGGCGCCAGCACCATTACTCAGCAATTTGTGCGGCAAGCGCTACTGAGCACTCAAAAATCTTGGGACCGTAAAATTCGCGAAGCCATTTTGGCCATTGCCATGGACGCGCGTTTTTCCAAAGACCAAATCTTGCAATTTTACTTAAACGAAGTACCGTACGGCCGCAACACCTACGGCGTCGAGGCCGCGGCGGAAACTTACTTTGGCAAACACGTTAAAGACTTGGACCTGGCCGAATGCTCCTATTTAGCCGCCCTGCCGCAAGCCCCAACCTATTACAACCCTTCGGGCCCGCACCGTGATGCGCTTGATGCCCGAAAAAACACGGTACTGGAACAAATGGCCTCCCAGGGTTACATAACCCAAGATCAGGCCAAGGAAGCCGAAAATGAAAAAGTGGCATTTTCCACGATTAACACCGGCATTGTCGCTCCACATTTTGTCTTTTTCGTGGAAGATTACCTGGCCAACAAGTACGGCGAGAGCACGCTAGAAGAGGGTGGCTTGCAAGTTTACACCACGCTCGACCCCAAGCTCCAGCAAATCGCCGAAAGCGTGGTTAAAACCGACGTCGATAAAGAAAGTACCAGATATAACGCTCACAATGCCGCACTAGTGGCTGTTGACCCCAAAACCGGACAAATTTTGGCCATGGTCGGCAGCAAAGATTATTTCGGCACCCCAGAGCCGGCCGGATGCACGCCGGGTAAAAACTGCTGGTTTGAACCGAACGTCAACGTGGCCTTGTCGCAGCGCCAGCCTGGGAGCAGTTTTAAGCCGTACGTTTACGGTACGGCCTTTAAACGCGACTTTAAATACAACCCAGCCAGTATGCTAATCGACGTAACTACGAATTTCGGCACTTACAACGGCAAAGATTACATACCGCAAAACTACAACGGCCAGAGCTATGGCCCTGTGTCCATGCGCCAAGCCCTTGCCGGTAGCTTAAACGTGCCCGCGGTTAAGACTTTGGCCTTGGTTGGGGTGAACAATGCGGTGCAAACCGCACGCGATCTGGGCATAACCAGTCCACTGGCCGATTGCGGGCTGTCTTTAGTGCTTGGGGGCTGCGAAGTTCGCCTGCTGGATCACGTAGCCGCTTATTCGGTCATTGCCAACGAGGGCGTGCGCAATCCCGCTACTGCAATTTTGAAAGTGGAAGATAAAAACGGGCAAATCTTAGAACAATTCCAAAGTAACCCCCAAGCCGTACTTGACCCGGAAGCGGCCTACGAACTTATTAGCGTCATGACCGACAACAATGCCCGCAGTTTCGTGTTCGGGCAAAATTCCCCGCTGACCCTGTCGGATCGGCCGGTCGCGGCCAAAACTGGCACGACCCAAAACTGGCATGACGGTTGGACTTTAGGGTTTACCCCCTCGCTGGCCGCTGGTGTTTGGGCGGGCAACAATGACGGCACTCTTTTGAAAAAAGGCGCGGACGGCGTGGTGGTGGCCGCGCCAATCTGGCACGATTTTATGCAACAAGCCTTGGCCAGCACTACACCCGAGGCCTTCCCGGTTCCCGACGGCATTCAGCAAGTCACGGTCGATTCACTGTCCGGCCTTTTGCCAACCGACGCCAGCCCCAGCACCAAAACCGAAGTCTTTGCCGACTACTCTGTACCAACCCAATACGACAACGTTCATCAAAAAATAGCATTTGATTCCCAAACTGGCCAGCCGGCTACCAACCTGACACCACCAGGTAATATTATTTACAAAGTTTACACGGTTTTACATAGTGAACGACCCAGCGACCCAAATTGGGAAAATCCTGTTGAAACTTGGGCACAAACCAACGGTTATCCCTATCCGCCCACTGGCAGCACGCCAATTTCCCCCTCGCAACCGCCAAGCAACAATGGGGATTTTAACGTAAATATTTTACAGCCGAGCGACGGCACAGTGGTCTCTCAAATACCGCTTAAAATTACCATCTCCACCGTTTCACCCAACCCGGTCTCGCGGGTGGACCTCTACATGGACGGACAATTTGTGTCGAGTCTAACAGCCGCGCCCTACTTGTTTGATTTAAACCAGCACTATCCCGATGGGCCACACACCTTAGCCGTTAAAGCCGTAGATAACACGGGAGCCACGGCCGACACCAGCGCCCAGGTCACGTACGCCTTAAGCACACCTTTAAGCATCCAGCAACCTGACAGCCGCAGCCCGGTCAACTTTCCCGCAAGCGTGATCGCGGTTAGCGCCAATCTCTACAACGAAGTAAAGTTCTTTTACCAAACCTCCGGCGGCCAGACCAAACTAATTGGCACGGCCACTGCACCCAGCCGTCTAAGCGATCAGTACCAGTACTTTGTGAATTGGGCTAGCAGTCCGGGCTCAGGCACCTACAAAATTTACGCCCAAACCGACACCGGCATAACCACTCCCAAAGTCACCATTACCGTGCCTTAAGCACCCTACCCATGTCTTATCTGCTTGCCATTACGCTGTTTTTGACGCCGGCGTACGTCGCCAGGTTCACATTTTTACGGCTACCTGCTGACGCCTTAATAATGTGGGTAGCGATTTTTTGGCTAGTATTCAGTTTTTGGCTTTTAGCCAACCACCTCTTGCAAGAATTCTGGCGGTCCATACAGTCACTTGATAAAAAAATTTTTATTCCGGTCTTGCTTTTTTTTGCGGCCGGGATTATTTCATTATTTGCACACGGCTTTGACCGCGCCAAACTTGGCCAATTTGTTGTCCTGTTCCTGCAGCCAGTATCAATATTTTTCATTGGCCGCTACCTTGTCAGAAAATTCCCCGAGACGGCTTCCTTACTACTTACCACTTGCTACCTGCTACTTGCTCTCGCTGGCGCCTACGCTATCATCCAATATTTTACTTTACTCGGTCTCCCGCCGGCGTGGTGGGGAAACAGCGACGAACCCAAACGCGCTTTAAGCTTTTTTGTCCACCCGAACTTTTACGCCCTATGGTCCGCGCCGCTGCTTGCGTTCCTGCTTCCAGATGTTTTTGAAAATCTAAAATCTAAAATTATAAACCTAAAGTCGCTGGCCTGGCTGCTGGGCGCAGTTGGTTTATTTTTGTCCTTGTCCCGCGCCGGCTGGCTAGGGTTGGCCGCGGCCATGGCGGTTTACCTGATTGTGGCGGCTGACGCCAAAATCAGAAAAGTTATTTTAGTGGCTACGGTTTGCGTCCTGGCTGTGGTGCTAATTTATCCCAACCTGCGCTGGCGAGTACTCCTGCCGCTGTACGGCGAAAAGTCCGCGGTCTCGCGTTTCTCGCTCTGGCATACCGGCTTAAAGGGCATTTCCCAATCGCCGCTTACGGGCCTGGGCCTGGCCGGATTTGCCCGGGCCTGGCCGGTTCTAAATACCGATCCCGGCCTGGCCTCTGCCTCCCACAATTTTCCGCATAACATTTTTTTGGACTTTTGGGTGGAAACTGGTGTCTTGGGCTTAATTAGCATAATGTGGTTAATGGCAATATTTATTTTCCGCGGCTTAAAATCAGCAGTCATCCGAACCAGTAACAAATTGTCAGCTGTTAGTGATTACTTATTGCCCGCCGCTTTATTCCTTATTGCCGTTATTTTTGCCGGCCTGGTCGACAACCCCTATTTTAAAAACGATCTAGCCATGGTATTTTGGATTATATTAACATTGGGGTAATGCAAATTCCAACCAAAAAACTCCAAAACGGATTTGAAATGCCGGTGTTTGGCTTGGGCACCTACAAAATGGGGGAAGCCGACAAGCAAGCCGACATCACAGCCGTTAAAACGGCGATTGAACTAGGCGTGGCCCATATCGATACCGCTGAGGCCTACGCGGCCGGCGTAGCGGAAAAAATTGTCGGCGAGGCTATTCAGGGATACGACCGCAGCAAACTCTTTTTGGTCTCCAAGGCCGCCGCGGCCAGCTTAACCTACGCCGGCATTAAACAGGCTGTCGAAAACAGCCTAGACCGCATGCGCACCGATTACCTTGACCTGTATTTAATGCACCGTTGCCCGCTGCCCCAGTTCATGGCCGAATGCGTGCGCGCCATGGACGAACTAATAGACGCCAAAAAAGTCAAACACGCAGGCTTATCCGACACCAACACCGAGCACACCAAACAGCTGCAGGTGTTGTCCAAACACAGGTTTGTGGCCACACAAGCGCATTACAATCTCGTGGTGCGAGAGGTACAACGAGAAGGCTTACTTGATTATTGTCAAAGCAACGACATGTTGCTTATTGCCTGGCGGCCGATTAGCAAAGGTGGCTATACCAAAAACGGGATGGATTTTACCAAGCCGGGAATCGCGGTTTTGGATGACCTCTGCCAAAAATACCATAAGACCCCGGCGCAGATCGCCATTAATTGGCTAGTCTCCCAACACAACGTGGTCACGCTCTCTAAAACTTCAACCATCAGCCATCTTAAGGACAACTTAGGCGCCATCGGCTGGCAAATGGACCCTACGGACATAACACGGCTTAACCAAGAATTTCCGGGCCAACGTTTTATCTCCGATACCGTACCGCTAGGGTAACCCTGACGAATATTAAAAGGCTCAACTTTAGGTTGAGCCTTTTTCTTTGTCTGTTAACTGCGCGATGTAAAAATTTCTATCGCTTCAGCTTGATAACAATTTTGCGGTGCGGTTCTTGGCCAATACTGTAACTCTCCACTTCCGGATGGCGCTCTTGCAAGTAAGCATGAACCAGTCGGCGGTCATAATTTGGCATCGGCTCTAAAGCCACAGCGCGGCCGGTGCGCTTAAGCTGCTGCACCGCGCCATTAGTGGTTTCCTTTAAGAACCACTCGCGCTTGCGCTTATAATCGTCAACGTCGAGCGTGAACCAAAACGGACTTTCCGATTGCAGCCGCCGTCCGGCTAACGCTTGAACCATGACTTGCAACGAGTGCAAGGTTGTCCCTTGCCGGCCAATCAACAAATAAGAATCCGGGGTGCTAATGTTAAATATCAGGCCCTTGGTAATACTTTCCTCAAACTCCACCGTGGCGTGAAAGCCCATTTGCTGTAACAGTTCCAAAATAATATTTTTTGTTTGCTCGATCTTTTCATAATCAGTCATAAATCTAGTGATTAGTGATTAGTGATTAGTGGCTAGTAAAAACTACTCACTAAACACTGTCCACTAAACACTGGGTTTTGGTTTCCTTAATATGTAATACTGCTGAGCGACCGCAAACAAGGTAGTCACAACCCAGTAGAGCGGTAGCCCGGCCGGCAGCTTCCAAGCTACCAGCACGCTTACCGCCGGCAGGGCGTAAGTCATTTGCAGGCTCATGGCTCGCGCCGTCGCGTCTTGCCCGCCCGGCGTGGCCTTGGACATCATTAATTTCGATTGCCAAAACTGCGCGACGCCGGCCAGAATCGCAAAAACATAGCTCGGTTTGGACAAGTCAATCAAATTTAAAAATTTTGGGTTAATGTTCGCCGGCGCGTGCACAAAAGAATAGAGACCGACTAATTCGTGGCCGCCCAAGGCCACACGAAAAACTTGGTACAGCGCAATAAGGATTGGCAGCTGGATTAAAATCGGCAAGCAGGACGAGAGAGGATTAATTTTGTGTTCGCGATAAAGCTCCATCATGGCCCGCGCCTGCTTTTCTTTATCGTCTTTGTGCCGTTCCCGCAACTCGTTGAGTCTGGGCTGCAAATCATTCATGGCCTTTTGGCTCTTCAGTGATTTGTGGAAACTTGGGGCCAAGGCCAAGCGGATCAAAACCGTCAACAAAATAATCACCACGCCAATGTCATGGCCAGGCAAAATATTGTAAAAAAACACCAGCAAATTTAACAAAGGCCGGTAAATAATGTCGGTGTACAGCGTTGTGAGCATGTAAATAAAAAGTTAAACTTTGATCAAAGACTAAGGAACCGGGTCTACGCTTGGCTCGGCCCAAGGATGACATCGGGCAATTCGTTTGGTAGACAAAAATAACCCCTTAACTAAGCCATATTTCACCAAGCTCTGCCGACTATACTCGCTGCACGACGGATAGTGACGGCAATAACCATATGGATGCTTTGCCCTAAGCCAACCATGATCCGGCGATAACGACCGTTGGTAGGCGACAATTAAGGCCGCCAGCGCCTTTGCCGGCAACCGGATCAGACTATTTATATTTTCCAGGTTTTGGCTCGATCGCATAAAACTTGCAGTTGTAATACTAATTCTTGGCTCGTCTTGCTGGCCGCGGCCGGCCGCAGGAAAAAAACATAATCCCCCGGGGCAAAAGACTGCAAATGCTTGCGCAAAAACTCGCGCGCTTGCCGCTTTAGACGATTGCGTACCACTGCTTTTTTTGCAACCTTCGTCGAAACTACAACCGCAAAACGCGGCCAACCCTGGCTCGGCAGAAACCGCAATGCGCACAAAGGGTTAAAAAAAGCCCGCCCGGTCTTGGTCACATGTTGGATTTCTACGGTTTTGCCCAGGCGATACTTGCGGGGATACATAAGCAAAGGCTTTAGCTAACCGCCAAACGTTTGCGCCCTTTTTGGCGGCGTTTAGCAAGCACGGCCCGCCCTGTGCGTGTCTGCATGCGTTTTAAAAACCCGTGCCTCCGCTTGCGACGCTTTACTTTTGGCTGATAAGTCCTTTTCATTGTTTCTCTGGACGTTAATAATCTTTCAATATTCTACAAAAAATCGCCGGTAAAGTCAATGCAAAAATCTAAGTGTGTCGGGACAATAAAATAACCACAACTTTTCCACAACATATCAACCAATTTTTCATTTTTCCTTTTATTTTCAAGGAAAACCAGCTCATTTACATGTTGATAAGTCCCTGTTAAAATACTTTCACAGCTTGCAAAATCGACACTAACAACAACCTTGAACCAACCGCCATTCTGCGACCCTGACGGCGGATTCAGGACAACCGACTAACTGCTTCCACAAGTTAACAAATTCTATTCGGCCTATAAAACGCGTTATGACTAATCAACAACTTTGGCAAGCAATTCTGGGCAGTTTGGAGGTTTCCTTAAGCAAAGCTAATTTTAATACTTGGTTTAAAAACACCGGCATTCTCGAACGTGGTGAAGATTTCATTATTGTTAGCGTCCCCAGCGCTTTTAATCGCGACTGGATCGCCAGCAAATACCACACGGAAATGCTGAAGTCGCTCAAGGGTATTGCGCCAGAAATTCGCGAAATTAAATACCAGGTTGGCAGCGGCGTTCCCACTAACAATACCAACAAACCAACCGTCAAAACCCAATCTGGAAACACGGCTAAAACAAACATCCCTGCTTCCGGGTTAAACTTAAAATATACCTTTGAAACCTTCATCATCGGTAAAAATAACGAATTAGCCCATGCTGCCAGCCAAGCCGTGGCCAAAAACCCCGGCAGTCAGTATAATCCGTTGTTTATTTACGGCGGCGTCGGCTTGGGGAAGACCCACCTCATGCATGCCGTGGGTCACCGCCTAAGCCAAAATCACCATAGCCGGGTCCTATATGTCACCAGTGAAAAGTTTACCAATGATTATATTAATTCCATTAGCCAAAAAACTACCGAAGAATTTAAAAAAACCTACCGCGACGTAGACGCGCTCCTAATTGACGACATCCAATTTTTAGCTGGAAAAGAAGGCACCCAAGAAGAATTTTTCCACACCTTTAACGAGCTGCGCGATAAGGGCAGACAAATTATTATCACCTCCGACCGCCCCCCAAAAGATATCCCGGCGGTGGAGCAACGGCTGATTTCCCGTTTTGAATGGGGAATGATAGCCGACATCCAAGCTCCTGATTTGGAAACCCGTATGGCGATATTGCGCACAAAAATGGAGAAGCGTAGTGTCCAAATCTCTGAAGATATACTGTTTTATATTGCAGAAAATATCCAAAACAACGTGCGTGAGCTTGAAGGGGCCCTAAATCGCCTGGCAGTATACCAGCAAATGAACAACCGAGGGTTGGTTTTAGATCAAGCTAAATCGATTTTGGGTAGTATTATTGGGAGTAAGCGCAAAGTCACCTCCGCCAAGAAAATCGCGGAGCAGGTGGCGGAATTTTATAACATCACCATTGAAGACCTGATCCGCCAGTCGCGGAAAAAAGAATACGTGAAGCCTAGGCAAATTGCCATGTACCTCATCCGCAAAGAACTGGATGGATCCTTTCCGTCAATAGGGGATTTTTTCGGCGGGCGCGACCACACCACCGTTATGCACGCGGTAGAAAAGGTGGAAAGACTGTTAACAGAGAAGCAGCAATTCAAACAAGAAGTAGATTTAATTTTGGATAAGTTGTTTATGTAAAATGGCGGGGTTTGTTTTTTGTTAAACCCAAAGATTTTTCCCCCATATTAATCCACAGCAAAAATCATTTAATTGTTTGTTTAATAAAGAGAAAAGACGTAATCCACAAATCCCCACAGCTTATTAGTATTATATTAGTTAAGTTAATATAAATTTATGAAAATAATCTGCACGCAAGAAAACTTAAAAACCTCTCTTCAAATAATTGGTCGGGTAGCTGGGTCTAGTAACACCCTTCCGATTTTAAACAATGTTTTACTAAAAACAGAAAACGGTCAGTTAAAACTCCAAGCGACAAATCTGGAGGTGGCAATAAGTACTTACATGCGTTGCAAGATTGAAGAAGAAGGAGCTGTGACGGTAGTGAGTAAAATAATAAATGATTTAGTAAATAGTCTACCAAACCAAAACCTAACAATACAAACCGCCGAAAATAATGTTTTAAAAATTGAGACAGAGAATTACCACACCACTCTAAAAACCTTACCAGAAGAAGAGTTTCCGCTTATACCGAGCGTGGAAAACGGTTATGAGGTTAGTTTAAAAGCAGAGGATTTGAAAAAGTCCCTCGACCAAGTTTCCTTTGCATCTTCTACCAACCAAACACAGCCAGAAATTACTGGGGTGTTGTTTTCAATAGGAAAAAACTTAAAACTCGCGGCCACCGACCGTTATCGCCTAGCGGAAAAAATCTTAAGCATAAAAGGTTTATCTACCGAACACCAATCAATCTTACCCCATAAAACCATCCAGGAATTATCTCGGATTATTGGTCCGCAGTCCGGCGAAGCGAGATTGGTTTTTAATGACACCCAAACACTCTTTAAGTTTTCAGGAACTGAAATTATTAGCCGTTTGGTCGATGGGCAATACCCTGATTACCAACAAATTATCCCCACTAACTTTACAACGGAGATATACGCTAGCAAGCAACAGTTAATTGGAGCGCTTAAAACTGTAGCGGTGTTTAGCCAGGGGAATAACAGTGTCAAGTTGGAGTATTCTGAGCCGGAACAAAAACTGTCCTTTGCCGCTGAGTCGTCCGAGCTCGGCCGGAGCAAGGTGGATTTGGGTTGTGAGATAAGAGGAGGTGTGGGAAGCCTGGTTTTAAACTACCGGTACGTTCTGGATTGTTTGGGAAGTATGGATGGTGACGAAGTGGTTTTAAAAATTAACAATAATACCTCCCCAACCTTGGTGGTACCGCGGCAGTCGGCGGATTATTTGTACCTGGTGATGCCGATTCAGGGGTAGAAGGAGTAAAAATAATTTTGTTTTCGAAGGTAAATTTATGAGAATAAAAAACATCCAAATTAAAAACTTTCGTAATTATCCGTACTTAGACATCGCGATCAATAGCGATGTGGTGGTGTTAACAGGGCCGAACGCGGTGGGGAAAACTAACTTACTTGAATCGGTCTATTTTTCCTCTTTGTTTAAGTCATTTCGCGACGACAATGAATTTATTTTTTTAAAAGACACCGACAGCTTGCAATTAAAGATGGTGGTAGAAAAACAGCAACAAGAGCACACACTCGAGGTGTTTTTGGAAAAACGGGAGAAAATTTATGCGAATTTTTTGATCGATGGGGTAAAAAAGAAACGCCGCGAGGCCCAAGGGTTTGTAAGTGTGGTGATTTTTGACCCCACGGATGTTGATATGTTTAGCAAGTCGCCGGAACAAAGGCGAAAGTATTTGAATATGGTTTTGTCGCAAAAGCGACTTGATTATTTGGAGGCCCTAGCCGGTTACAAAAAAGTTTTATTTCAGAAAACCAAATTACTGCAAGATTTGAAAGCTGGACGATTAGCGCAAGGGGACATTGCGGCTTGGAACGAGCAGTTGGTAAGTTTTGGTTCTTTGATTACCTACGAACGCAAGAAGCTGGTAAACTTTTTAAACAACAGCGTGGCCGAAGTTTACTCCTCCATTTCCGGTTTTCACCGGCCCGTTGAAGTATTTTTGGAAAGTTTGCCGGGAGACTCGTTTGAAGAAATAGC
>JAGWQI010000031.1 GCA_028870105.1 Patescibacteria group bacterium | reverse complement strand
TCACAAATCCAATAAGGCGCTATCGTCTAATGGTTAGGACGGTTGGTTCTCAGCCAATAAATCAGGGTTCGATTCCCTGTAGCGCTACCACGAAAAGTCCCCGAGCTTGTCTCGGGATTTTTTCGTAATATGGGATATTGGGAAGTTCCTGTCTCGGCTTGGTCTACTAATTTACCTGACCCATCCTATACCCATCCAATACTTATTATTTATTGGTTAATTTTAAAACTCCATATTTAAAAGGCTCAACCGGAGTCCAGTCTTTTGCAGGTCTTGCCAAAACGGCGCTTTTGGTATAAAATCTTTTCAACATACCCGCGTCCGATTGATTCCGCGGGGATTTGGGGGCTGGTTGAAGCCTGTCTCGGATAAAGGCCCGAATACGGCCCGAATCTTCTTCCGGGCTTCCAGCCCCCTTGTGACTTTCTTTGAAAGAGGACAAGATCTTGCGACGCCGATGTCTCAAGCGTTGCGAGATGGCCGCAGGCAAGGGTTTGAGAGGTTTTCGCCAATTTCTCAACAACTTGCCCTATGGGCATGCCTGCGGCCACAAATTCAGCTAAGGACCACGGCGAACCGGACGCCACATATCCCGTGGCCTACGTAACCAAGACGGGAAATGGGACGACTGCCTAACAGACTCCGCCCCCGCGGAGTCAGGATTTGCCGAAATGGCAAAGGCTACCGTGATCCTGGGGGCCGGCTCGTAATCGCGATCGACGATGCCGGCCCTTTATTTTTGTCTAAATCTTGGCCCAGAGCACACCTTTAAATTCGTTATTAACAATGAGCGGCACGCCGCGCAAAGACTGAATGCGAACGGAAATTTCCTGCACCGGGCAACGATGGGATTTTTGCGAGCCGCAGGCGCAATGCGCGCAAAGTCCGCGAAGCTGGGAAAGAATATTAAGTTTTTGTTTCTGTAATTCGGACATAAAAGTAGAAAGTATTAGTCTTCATTCAAATCCGAAATTCGAATATCGAAATTCGAAAAAATACTAAACACAAAATCAAAATTATTTCTGTTTTCGCATAATGGCACTAAATATCATCATTAACTCCGTGGATTCTTGTAGCAAGCCTAGCCTTATCTGGTCTAACGTATTATCTACAACGCTTATAAGTTTTAGCCAGTACCGACTCTCTTTAGCCTCTTTTCTGCTTATTTTGATTCGCATTAAGAAATCCTTTTGCCCTAAAGCTTCGTTCGCCTCTATGTAATTGGCTCCAACCGAACCCGAGGAACGAACCAATCGCTTGCCGTCTTCGAAATTCGACACGGTCTTAGGTAGGTTTGACACAAAAACCCTAACATTCTTTGCGAATTTCAACGTTCTGTCCTCTAGATCGTATTTTTTGGGATTGCCATTTTCCATATTTTTCGGATTTCGAGTTTCGTGCTTCGAATTTTATTCCAGATTGCGGATGACCCCAACCACTTTGCCCTGCACAGACCATTCTTCTTTGGGATAAATATTTTTAAACGCCGGATTTTCAGCTTTTAAGTAGGCGCGGTTCTTCACGTAGACCAGACGCTTGACCGTGGCCTCGTCATGAAGCAGTGCTACCACAAGGTCATTGTTTTTAGCCTCTTTGGTGGGACGGACAATTACCAGATCGCCCTCGTAAATTCCGGCATTCACCATACTTTCGCCGCGCACCCGGAGTAAAAACACGTCGCGCCGGCTTTTAATTAAAGTTTGCGGCAAATTGATCCACTCTTCAATGTTCTCCTCGGCCAAATGCGGACTGCCGGCCTGGATGTTCCCCAAAAGCGGCACGCTGACTAAGCCCTTTTCCAAACTTTCTCCCAAAGTTTTTAAAACCTCTATGCCACGAGCTTTGCCCGACTTCCTAATAAACCCTTCGGCTTCCAAGGCGTTTAACAATTTGGCCACCGCGTTTTTTGATTTGACTTTAAGATGCTCAGCCATTTCCGACACGCTGGGTGGCAAATTATAATCGCGAATTTGTTTAATAATGTATTGGAGAAGCTGTTTTTGCCGTTCGGTAATGTTATTCATAATGCTTGATGCTTAATTCCTGTCACTAACCATATAGTATACTTTCGTTCACCACCTGTCAAAGGACGCAAAAATCAAGGTAAACGCTTGTTTACCATAAAGTTATCCACAAGTCGAAAATTAAAAATAAAAAAACCGGGTAGCCCCGGTCGTATATTTAATAGATCAGCCCTATTTAGTGTTGAGCAAAAACTTAACAAACGCGAGCACGCCTTCCCAAACACTTTGCAAAATGGGCTTGGAAGCCGGCAACAGCACCACTAAAGCGATAATAAACACAAAATCTTTTTTGATAACCTTAAAAACGGAATAAACGAGCAGCGCGGCCAAGGCGATGGAAATCACCGGCCTTGTATTGGCCGGAAAATTTGATAAAAATTCAATGTACAGATTTTGAATTTGGTCCATAAATGTAAAAGTCTCGAACACTGCCCCCTGTCTCAATTGTAGCAAATAACCTGCAAACCCCCTAGCCTTTAAGCTTATCTAAAACAACAATATGGCGATAATCAAAAATATCTTTAATGAACCGGTCAAAGGTATCGCGCCGCAGCAAAAATTCGTTTTCCGACATCACACTATAATTAATTTCTTGCCCCATCATTTTTTCCACGGCTTTCAAAAAATCCGCCAGTTTGCGCAAATTCGCACGACCGACCAGCAGCACGTCCACCGGCAAGTTCGGATAACCAGTAAACACGCCGCTTAAAAACGCGGCCTTAATCTCGCCTAAACGCTTAATGGCCAGCAGCAGCTCGTCCTGATAACCGTGCCCGCGGCCGAACTTTTTCAGCTCTGGCAGCAGCTTAGTGCGTTCATTGAGCAAAAAATATTTTTTGTTTCGTTTTGTAAAACTGTGCACCAGCCCCTCCTTGACCAACCGATTCAGACCGTGCGCCGCCTGCCCGTGGCTCAAACGCAGGCGCCGACTCAACTCAAAAATGGAAAATGCGCGCGGTGGCGCGGCTAAAAACAACGCCAATAACGCCGCGGTGTCTTTGGAATCAATAAGTTCTTGCAGCATAAAATTAAATTTTGTTTGCGCCAGCTGGCGCTCTGTTAACCGTTGCCGGATTTAGGTTCCCTGATATTATAGCACGGTTTTATTTTATTGGTCATAAACCAGCTGCGCCTTCCTAGGGCCCAAGTGCAAAAAAACATTTTGAGATTGACGAATTTTGTTGTATAATTACGGCAGCTTATTTTCCATCTCATGGAAGAACTTGAAAGCCAAATCGCAAAAATCCAACTTGGCAGCCCTAAACAGGCCAGCGCTTTTGTCTACGTGCTGACCGAAAAGTCTTCGGGCTCGGAAACTGAACTGTACTTAGTGGCGGAATTACCCTTGCTAAACCCGGCGGCAACCGAGGCTTGCGAGCGCATCACTCTGGCCATTGCCGGCGGCTTAAAACGCGCTTACCGCCGCCAACCGCTGCCCGGCCATTTTGAGGCGGCCGTGGCCCAAATCAACGACGAGCTCGGCAAACTGGCGGCCACGGGCGAAGTAGAGTGGATCAACAAGCTTAACTGCATTATTGGCGTGAAACTCGGCGATGAATTTAGCATCGCCACCTGCGGCAAAACCGTGGGGTTATTGCTGCGCGGAGGCGAATTCGCGGACATTGCCGGGCAAGCCGCGCCCAGCCACCCGCTGAAAACATTCGATAATTACGCCACCGGCCGGCTGCGCGCCAGCGATATCTTGCTGCTGTCCACCACCCAGATCTTAAACTACCTGTCGCTCGACCGCTTGCGCGGAATTTTTAACTCGTCTAATTTTTTATCCGCTTCTCAGGCGGTCGTGCAACTGCTCAAAGACAGTGCCGGACCGGAAGTCGCCTTTGGCACGATCATCAACCAACAAGTGCCCCAAGGCCAGGCCGCCGTTGAGGTTGACCTGGAAGATTTTGCCGCCATGGAACCCGCGCGGCCGGCGGCCTTAAGGGCGGCTTTAGGCAAATTATGGCTCTGGGTCAAACAAACCATGTTCTGGCACAAGAACGGCCGAGTGCCTAAAACCGGTTTGCCGGTCTTGCCCGGCCGCGCGGGCTTAGGCAAACTCAGCGGCGGCACCAAAAATGTATTGGCCACCGGCCGCCGCGTTTGGACTGCTTTAGGTAAAGGCCTGGCCGCCTCCAGCCACACTTTTAACCCGAAAAATATTAAGCAGTTTTCCCCGCAAAAAAAATTCTTTTTTGCTTCAGCCGTAATTTTACTGCTGGCGCTGGCTATTAATTTAGCCGTGGCCGCACACGTCAAACAAACCCGGCAGCAAACCGACCAAATTAACGCCCAATTAAAACAAGCGCAAACGCTGCTGGCCAACGCCCAAAGCTCGCTTTTATATCGCGACCAACGAGCCGCCAACCAATATCTGGCCCAGGCCGAAAGCCAAATGCCAAAAGCCTCGCAGGTCACCGCCGCCAGCAGGCAACTTTACGAGTCAGTCTTAAAACAGCTGCAAGATTTAGAGGACCAGTCGCAAAAAAAACTCAGCGCCAACATTAGCGATTTAGGCGCGCTCGCGCCGGCCAACTTTGTGGTAAACCTGCCCGGCTTTTTAGCCGTACCGCAAAACGGGCACTTAATTAGCTACGAATATGCCACGGGCAAAATCGAAGACGGCCGCCTAAAAATCGCCGACACCATTTTAGGCCAAGTTTACGCCAGTCAAAATTTTTCCGTGATTTATAACGGCAACGGCTTGCGCCTGTGGGACAGCACCGCGGGCACGCTGAGCCCGGTTATTAGCCAAAACTTGCCCACAGCCGCGGATTTCGGCGGCCTGGCTTATTACGGCACCAATAACCGCGTGTACGCGGTCAACAAAAAAACCGCGCAAATCATTAGCTACGAGGCGGCTAGCGGCAACCTGGTTAACCCCAAGGTCGCGGTTAAAGACCCGGTCCTGGCCACGACCAAGGACTTGGCCATTGACGGCGCTATTTACGTGCTCACGCCCAACGGCATCAGTAAGTTCCAAAGCGGCAAGCCGGCCAGCTTCACTTTGCCGTTCTTGGCCAAACCGTTTTCCGGCGCGGGCAAACTTTACACGCAAAAAAGTTTTAAGAACCTTTATTTGCTCGACAGCGGCACGAATCAAATTGTAATTATGGATAAAACCGGCCTTTTGATTGGCACGATTTCCGACAGCCGCCTGAATAACTTGACCGCCTTTGTCGTAGATGAGGCCAACAAAATCATATACGCGCTCAACGGCGCCAGCCTGCTAAAAATTACCTGGCAATAAATAAAAGCTTTAAAAAAACCGCCGGTTAGGCGGTTTTTAAATATTCAGCGACAATGCTTTTGGTCTCTTCAAAACTTTTTGTTTCCATTAGTTTTGCGCGCAGCTCGTGGGCCCCGGAAAAACCGCTGCAATAGGCCTTAAAGTGCTTGCGCATGATTACGAACGATTTGTATTGACCCAATTCTTGGTTAAATAATTCCGCGTGCTCCAGCATTACGCGCAGCCGCTCTTTTGCGCCCAGTTGATAACCATCATTGCGAAAGAACCAGGGGTGGCCAAACGCGCCGCGCGCCACCATGACGCCATCGCAGCCGGTTTCCTGAATGCGCTTTAAACCTTCCTCGCGCGATTTAATATCTCCATTGCCAATAATCAAAGTTCTGCCTTCCTGTTGCCTGTTGCCTGTTGCCTGATTCCTAATTTCCACCGCCTCTTTTATTTTTTCCCAGTTCGCGGGAACTTTTGACATTTCTTGCTTAGTGCGCGCGTGCAAAGTTAAAGCCGCAATGCCGCAGGAAAGCAGATTTTCCACCCAGCCAGCCATCTCGCCTGACTTGCTGTAACCCAAGCGGGTTTTAACGGAAACAGGCATCCGCCGGCCGGCGGACACCGCCCCTTCTTTGGTGGCAAGAATAATCTCCTGCGCCAGCTTTGGCTGCCGGATCAGCGCCGCGCAAGCTCCCAGGCCGATCTCTTTTTGCTGCGGGCAACCCATATTAATATCCACGCCGTCAAAACCCAAATCCGCCGCAATCTTGGCCGCCTGCAAAAATTTTTCCGGCCTGTTGCCCCAAATCTGCGCCACTATGGGCCGCTGGTTTTCGGAGTATTTTAAATCGATGGCTAATTTCTTGTAGCCTTCGGGGTGCGTCAGCCCGTCGGTGTTAATGAACTCCGTAAACATGACAAAACCATTGCCTGTCCCCTGTTGCCCATTCCCGCTATATCTCGCAAACATTTCCCGAAATGCAAAATCCGTCACCTCTTCCATGGGAGCAAGACAAAAAATCGGTTTCTTTAATTGCTGCCAAAAATTGGACATATGGAGCAGTATAATCAAAAACCGCCATTTTTTAAAGGCTCTACGCCAGCTGACGGACCCATTTGAGCCTTTAAAAACCGCCCCCAGACTTTGCTCGGGGCGGTTTTTATTTTGCGGCAGCCTAAAATGTTATTTTAAGGCCACTTTGCCGCCGGCTTCTTCTATTTTCTTCTTCCAAGCTTCGGCGTCGGCCTTGGCCACGTTTTCTTTAATGGCCTTCGGCGCGGCGTCCACGATGTCCTTGGCTTCCTTTAAGCCCAAACCGGTGACTTCGCGAACGACTTTAATCACGTTGATCTTGTTGGCGCCGGCTTCGATGAGCTCAACCGTGAATTCGGTCTTCTCTTCGGCCGGGGCGGCAGCCGGGCCTTGGGCCATCATGACCGGAGCCGCGGCGCTAACGCCTAACTTGCCTTCCAACACTTTAACTAATTCAGCCAGCTCCATAACGGAAAGCTTTTCAATGTGCTCCACGAGAGCTTTAAACTTCTCAGGAACCTCAACTTTCACTTCGTCGGACATAATTTTCCTTAAATTCGAAATTCGAATACCGAAATCCGAAACAATGATAAAATTTAAATAACAGACTTTTCCGAGGTTTGAAATTTGAAAATTCGTTTTTTTCGAATTTCGTGCTTCGGATTTGTGCTAGGCAGCCACGGGCGCGCCTTCACCCTTCTTTTTGGCGTAAGCGTCCAGCAAACGGACGAACGCCGCGGCTGGACCGTTGAACACGGACAGCAGCTGCGCGCGCAGCTGGTCTTTATTCGGCAAGCTTCCCAAAGTTTCCACTTCGACTTTAGAAAACATTTTACCCTCAATAATGCCTTCCAAAATAGAAATAGTCTTGACGTCTTTGGTCAGGTTTTTGATGATGCGCGCCGGCGCGACCTCATCTTCACTCGAAATAGCCATAATGACCGGGGTCTTGTGATCGACTTTGGCTTTCATGCCGGTCTGCTCTAACGCCTTGTTGACCAAAGTCATTTTGTAGACCTTGGAAAAAACGTTTTCCTGGCGCAGGGATCTGCGGAATTTGTCTAAATCCTTAACCGTGGTGCCGCGATAATCGGTAAACACCACGCCCTTGGCCTTGGCCAGCTTGGCCACCAATTCCTCGAGGTCCTTAGCCTTCTGTTGTTTCTTTTTTGCCATAAATTCTTGAGTTATTAGCCAGTAATTAATAACGACTAACACCGACCAAATAGCCGACAAATATCCTAAAAAAAATAAAAACTCGGTTTCCCGAGTGAAATAACTTAAATGATATTGATTTTGAATTCGTGATTTTCAATCACGCAATCAAGAAATCAATTGACCAATTAACTTTTCCTCGGTGGGCTTGCCGCTCGCGCGGATTAAGGCCTCTTAAGGCCGCCAACTGTCTTGGGATAATTTGTTAAGAACATTATAGCAAAAAGCCAAAAGCCCGTCAAATCAAGACAACTCGGCGCTGTTTGCTATTTTCCCGTCACGAACTTGGGAATGTACGAGAACATGGCTGCGGTTTCGCGCAGGTAATAAAACAATACAAAATTATTCGGCTCCGGCGAACTCCAATAAACCGGTCCAAACCCCAAAACTTTAGCCGTCAGCACCGCGCGGGCCAAATGGAATCGGTCGCTAACAATTATTAAACTTTTCCCTCGGCCAATTTTGTCGCGAGTGTTCTGCAAATTTTCAAACGTGGAATGGGATTGGTCTTCCAGCGTCAAAAATACCGGCACGCTGGCCAAAGAATCAACAACGCGGCGCATATACTCGGCTTCCGAAATCGCGCCAGGATAATCCACGCCGCCGGACAACACAATCAGCGGCGCATCCCCCGCCTCGTAAAGCTTTAGGCCCTGAAGGCTCCGATTATAAATCGCCGGAGTGTTTACCGCCGCGCCCAAGACCACTATGGCATCAACCGGCCTGCTAGGAAGACGGCCGGTTTGGCCAAAAATAAAAATCGCCAAAAACACGGCCGCAAAAACACCCAGCGCCGCACACGTGAAGTATTTAATAATTTTCCAAATTTTGCTCTTGGTTAGCATCAATATTATTGTATCATAATTTTTTAAACGGTTTTACGCCAAGCCGAAGTCAGAGTATAATTCATTTATGGTTTACAATTATATTTTGCTGGGACTGTGGGCAGTATTTTTGCTTTACTGGGCCTTCTCGGCCTTCGGGACAAAACGGGACGTAAAAAAACCGGGCACGCCATGGTTTGAAGTCCTGCTTCGTCTTTTGCTGACCTTGGTTGTTATTTGGGTGTCGCGCTTGCAAAGTTTCCGCCAATCCCTCGGCGTACGCGATATTCCCCCGGCAATCATAATTTTTGGTTTTATAATCTGCGCCTTGGGCATTGCTCTGGCCATTTGGGCCAGACGGCATTTAGGCGCTAACTGGAGCAGCCAGCCGGCCCTAAAAGAAAATCACGAGCTGGTCACGGACGGCCCGTACAAGATTGTGCGCCACCCGATATACACCGGCATGATTGTTGCTATTTTGGGTTCGGCATTGACCGGTGGATTATTTTGGCTTGGGTTTTTTGTAATAATGATTGTAATTTTTATCCGCCGCGTCAAAATAGAAGAAAAGCTAATGCTCCAGCAATTTCCCAATCAGTATCCGGCATACAAACTCCGCACCAAAGCTCTGGTCCCGTTTGTGTGGTAATTTATCAGCACCGATTTTAAAGGCTCAACCCCCGTTGAGCCTTTAAAATCCACCCAAACAAAAAACTCAACCGACAGGTTGAGTTTTTTGTGGCTGGGG
This sequence comes from Patescibacteria group bacterium, assembly GCA_028870105.1. Classification (GTDB taxonomy): domain Bacteria; phylum Patescibacteriota; class Doudnabacteria; order UBA920; family UBA920; genus JAJYJE01. The sequence continues at coordinate 3,021 of JAGWQI010000031.1, read as the reverse complement.
TGCCAGGATTCGAACCTGGGAATGAGCGGTTCAGAGCCGCTTGCCTTACCGCTTGGCTACACCCCAATAATACATTCTCGGATATATTTTGAGCTTTTTAAAGACTTTAAATATCTCTCGTATTCATAGGCTTCCGATTTATTGAAAAATTCTTTCTTAAAAATTATTCTCCATGGGCCCTTACCCTTTGTCGAAATTATCACACCGCTGTTATGTTGCCACACCCTATGCTCCAAATTGTAGGTATGACTTATATATAATTTACCCGCAGCGTTTAGAACTCGAACCTGGGAATGTCCCGATCGAATCGGAATGCCTTACCGCTTGGCTACACCCTAAATCTATCAACAAGCAGCAAAAATTTGCTGCATCTTGGTAATTATAGCAAAAGCCCCCTATTTTTTCAACATAAAAACGCGTGATTTTCGCCTTGCGCCGCCTGAAATTTATCGCTATATTATATGCGGCCAAAACTCCCCGCAAAGGAGCCAGGCACACCGAACGGGAGGATTTTCAGAATGAGCTGTACTGTAGTCCTCGGCTCCCAATGGGGAGACGAGGGTAAAGGCAAAATTGTTGATTCGTTCGCGGGCCAATTCGACATCGTGGCCCGCTACCAGGGAGCCCACAACGCGGGCCATACGGTCTGGATTGGCGGCGAAAAAACCGTCCTGCACTTGATCCCTTCGGGGATCCTGCGGCAGCGCTACTGCGTGCTCGGCAACGGCATGGTCATTAGCCCCCTGGCGTTCAACCTGGAACTAGCCATGCTGGCTAAAAAAGGTATCCCGACCAGGGAGACGGTTGCGGTTTCAAACCGCGCCCATCTGATTGCGCCCTGGCACGCCAGGCTCGAGGAGGCGCGGGCTACTAAGATCGGCACCACCGGCCGCGGCGTGGGTCCGGCCTACGCGGACAAAGCCGACCGCATTGGCATCCGCGCGGGCGATATTCTGCAGCCGGACTTCGGTAAGATTGTGAACGCCAGCCTCCGCGAGACCAACCGCGAGCTCATGGAACGCGGACACGGCACGGTTTTAAGCAACATCGCCGACCAATTCATGGACGAAGCCGAAAACATGGCGCCGTTCGTCTGCGACACGGGCGAACTGCTTCGCAGCGCCTTGCGAAAAAACTGCGAGTTGCTCGCGGAGAGCGCGCAAGGTACCATGCTCGACATTGACCATGGCACCTACCCCTTCGTCACCTCGTCCAACACCACCGCTGGCGGGGCCTGCACCGGCCTCGGCATTTCCACGTTCAGCATCAGCCATGTCGTCGGTATCTGCAAGGCCTACGTTACGCGCGTGGGCGGCGGCAAGCTGCCTACCGAGATGGAGGAAACCGCGGGCGACAAGGTCGTGGAAGCCGGGCAGGAATTCGGCGCCTCGACCGGCCGCCGCCGGCGGCCGGGATGGCTGGACTTGTTCCAGCTCAAGTATGCCGTTGAGATCAACGGCATCCAAACCCTGGTGATGACCAAAGCCGACGTGCTCGGCGGGCTGTTCAAAACAATCCCGCTGTGCGCCGGTTACCGCTACGGCGGCAAGCTGCTGGACGAATACCCGTCCAAGCACTCCGTGCTCGAGCAGGTCGAACCCGTATACACGGAACACGCCGGCTGGCCCGAGTTTGGCGACTGCCGGGAGTACAAAGATCTGCCCCAGGCCTTCCGCAACTACGTCAGGAAGGTCGAAGACTACTTGCAGGTCCAAGTCAAAGTCGTCTCCACCGGGCCCGGCCGCGAGCAGACCATCGTGCGCCGCGACGCGCACGTCGCCGGGCTGACCTGGATGGACGATCTCGACCTGAACCGGGAATCGGCCGCCTAGCCTGGGCGCTCATTCGCTAACCACAAACCCCTGTTAAGTTTGGGGTCATCCGAAAGTCCGCGCGGCCGGCAGTTGGCGCCGCGACGACTTTCGGATGTTTTTTTGGCTTATGGTATAATAAAACAGGCTCATTTCAGCCCAATCGGCCAAAACAAAATTATGCTTAAACTCTTAAAGCGCGTCTTTATAGGAATTTTAATACTCGCCGGTATCTTTTTATATTGGTTTTTGCCCAAATACTCTTTTGTCAGCAAAAATCCCGGTTATTGCGTTAACCTAACCGCTCACATATATTACTGCGGTAACAACGCCGGGTTGGATAAAATTTTCGGCAGCGGCAGGTAGCCCAATTGGGAATCGCTATTGATACAAACTGAGAGATCAGGCGGCCAAAATAGGCGCATCATAAAATTTGACAAGCCATTTTAAGCGTCGTAAAATAAAATAAAGCAAGTTTTAATTCGAAACAAATGTTCAAAAATTTAAGCCCACAAACCAAAAGCTTTCTGGTACTGTTTTGCGTGGCTGTTATTGGCACCTACTTAGCTGTAATGCTCAGCCCGGCGCGGCGCGGCAAATTAACCCAAATGGACGGCCAGTCCGGCTACGACAGCGTGTTCTACAACCCAACCAAAGTCCAAACGGCCCAAGCCGAGTACCGCCTTGGCACGCCGCAGCTGCAAACTATTGACACCTCCGCTTGGCAAACCTACAGCGACAACAAATACCCTTTAAGCTTCAAGTACCCTGCGAACTGGAAAATTCTGCCCGGCAAAACCGACAGCGAAGGGTTTTACGTAGTGGGCATTGATCCCGGCCCGCGTTATTACAATATTAATATTTATATTAACTCCACGGGCTACTACTCGCTCGGCAATTTGCCGGCTGTGCAAACCACAATCGGCGGACACGAAGCGCTGGACGTCTCGCACCTGCTTTACGGCGTCAAAGCCGGCTCGTACTATTACACTTTCGATAACGGCCTGTCGACTAAGCTAATCGACAACTTTAACGCGCTAGTGCAATCGGCCAAATTTAACTAAATTTATTGAGCAAGATCCGCTGTGGGATTCTTGCTCAATTTTTTATTTTGCCTTATAATCAAGAAAATTATTAAACTTAAGTTTAAGTAAAATATGGAAAACAGCTACCTGTATTACGCCTTGGGAGCCGCGGTTGTAGGGCTTTT
>JAGWQI010000030.1 GCA_028870105.1 Patescibacteria group bacterium | reverse complement strand
CGGAAATAATCCCAGTAAAAAATGTTCAGGCAGGCACAACCAGCAATCCAAATCAACAACCCTAGCCCGCCATTAACCGCGCCGAGCGCCAAATATATTACCGTCCATAACATCCCATACTTTACCAGTCCAGATTTGATTTTTGGGGTTTGCGGCGCCTCCGAAAAAATTACCGGCATCAAGCCAAAGCTACCCCAAAATGTGAACATGGCAATTTGGCCGTACCATGCCGCCCCGCGGTTGCCAAGCAGTAGCCACTCCACCCCTAAACCAAAGATTCCCAGTAACACGTACCACAATAATTGTGCCGGCATGCTAACGCCGGCCAAACCCCTATAAAATTTTCTGACCCAAAACAAACAAATCAAAAAAGCCACATATACCAGAGTGGTCTGAACGAAACCGCTCACTGAATGGCGCAAATAAATTTGATTGACGACTTCGGGCGGCAAATTCAACAATATGCCCGCCACCAGGAAACTGAAAAAAAGTTTCATTTTTTTAGCTTACCAATTGCGACAAAATCTGTCCATCGCGAGATATTATTGCTTTTCTGCACGCCGCAATTTAAAAGAAACCCAAACCTAAAAACTGAACCGGATGTTACAAAATAAAATTTTACCTCCTCGTAAAAATTAACAAAAATCAAACGGGGTTTTAATTTCAACTATCAATTTACCACCCTCTTACCCACCAACTTCCCCACCGGCAAGGCCAGGTCAGCCTGGTTGGCCGGGACTACCCGGGTAAAGTCATTGGGCAGGTGCCAGGAGTTAAAGGTAGTTAGGTCCGGATAACCGTGCAGCTGGTTATCAGCTCCGATCCAGTAAATGGTGCCGTTTCTGTTGATGTCCAAGCCAGGCATGTGGGCAGCTAAGCTGTCACTTAAGTTAGCGGCTTTGGGCAGGGCCTGAAGTTCTGGGTCGGTGACTATTAGGACGGAACTAAACTTAAAGCCTAAGCCCAGAAAGACTTGGGCTGAGGTAAAGGCGTAGCGCTGCTGGCCACTAATAAGGTAAACAGTCTTATCTACGCTGGACTTGACCAAGCTGCCGTTTTCTGGGGTCAAGAGGGACCCTTCGGGCAAAAGCATGTCCTGGTCTGCGGCAGTTTTGGCCATGCCAAAAGTAAAACCGTAAGTGTAGAGCATGCCGGGATTGGTGATGCCCTCGCGCTTGCCATTTTCAATAAGGTAGAAGGTGCCGTTGTGGTTGACCAGGCGCAGAACACCGGGATTAACCTCGCTGTTTGCTGTTGCTGTGGCTGCCGGAGGAATATACACGACCACCGGCGAAACTCCGCCGCCGCCCCCACCCCCGCCACCTGAGGAACCACCCCCGCTGGGAGGAGTAACCGGGGAGCTAGGGGCAGCCGGGGTCGTCGTTGGAACTGTGGAACTGGCCGCACTAAGAGTTAAAGTGGTAAAGGTAAAATCCGGGGAAGACGTGCTGTTGCTTAAGGCATCAATAGAAGTGACTTTAAAGTGGTAGGCGGTAGCCGGGGTTAAGGATGTCAGAATCAGGCTGTGGCTGGTGGTCTTGGTGATGTCATCAATTAAGGCCGATTGGGAACCATAGACGGAAGTTAAGCCATAAAACACCTGGCCATTGGTGGGGACATTGGTATTCCAGGAGATTTGGGTAGTGGTGGCCGTAGTATTGCTGCCGATTAGGTTTGAGATGACAGGCAAAACTGCTCGGGTGGTCACTGTCACAATAGCAGACTGGGCCGAGGCATTACCGGCTGCATCATAAGCGGAAACAGTATAACTGTACTGGGTGGAAGCGGTCAGGCCGGTATCGTTGTAACTGGTATTGGCCGTGGTGCCAATTTGAATTCCATTCCGATAGACCCGGTAACCAGTAACCCCGACGTTATCGGTGGAAGCCGTCCAGGAGAGGTTGACGGCAGATGATGATACGGCGATCGCGGCAAGATTGGCGGGGACTGAAGGGGCGGTGGTGTCCGAAGCGGGCGGGGTGTAGCCAGAGGCATATTCCAAAGCGCCAATGTCGTAAGCCGCTCCCTGGGGGCGGGGGTTGGCGTCGTAATCGGAAGCTACGCTGGTTAATGTCACTCCGGCATTAATGGCGGGACTAAAAGACTGGAGATGGAAGTCGATGCTTGCCGCATTAACAAATTGCGGGTTGCCCGAAAAGGAGCCAGAAACGGTCAGTCCCCCGCTGGACGCGGGAACTGCTGTGGTGCCGTTAGGATCGTAAAACAGGTCGTGATCGATAGTCGTCAGCGGAGAACCCCAAGACGACATATTCAAAAATGTCTGACCCGAGCGCCCGTACCAAATGTTGTTGGCAAACCATGCGTGTGGCACGTAGGGGCAGACTGGATAGCTCTGAACCCAAACCATCGCGTTCGCCGCTCCGCTTTGGTAGAAGGTATTGTTCCAGTTATAAACATTTTGGGCGCCGCAATAAATGCTGACCCCGGCGTCATTCCCGCCGCCGCCCACCAAGAGATTATTCCAAAACCACACATCCCCGCCGATCGGGGTATTATCGCCTACGTAGAAAAAACTTTCGTTTCCTCCATGAAAATAGTTGTCATGGATACGGGTATTGCTGGTCGGGTAAATAGCCGGATCGGGCGAAGCCCCGTGCGAAACGAATAAAGCCGCGCCGTGGGATTGACTGCTATACGGAGAATCGAATTCGTTCCAGCCCACTTCGGTGTCGTCGGTCGTTAAATCGAGCGGTTGGCCGCTGTACACAGTCTGAGTCTTGATATAGATGTCATGAGAGTATGAATCAAAGCCGTTGTTGTGCAAATAATTGCCGAGGACCCGGTCATGCTTTGAGGAACCGACGAAAATGTATCCTGCCCAGAAGGGTTGCAGCGGCCGCATGTTTTCGATGGTGTTTGCCACCAAACGCGAATTATCCGAAGCGACCAAATCAAGAGCTCCGGCGCAGGAATGAGCGTTGTTCACGCAGGCTGTCACCGGCCGGATCGTCAGCTTGGCAAAAGTCAAATAGTCCGGCCCGCAGCAGCTCGAGCCGCCGGACAGATAATCGGGCGTGTACATGAGCGACCCCAGCGCTCCGTCAAATATCGGGATTTCGCCGGGATAACCAACCAGCGCTTTTTGGCGCGTGGCGCCGCCCCAATTGTCCAATAACGATATATAGGTATAATCTCGGCTATCAAGAGTGGAGTAAGTCCCGCCGCGAATGTAAGCGATGTACTGCCCGTCGCCGGAGGGATTATGCGCAGGGCTGAACATATAGGGATCCCGAAATGGCCCGTTGCTGCCGCCCTGGGAAGTCGCATAAAACCCATTGTTGCTGTTACTGCCGCTGGGAGAGATAAAGTAGATCGTTCCCGCGGCGACCGTAAACGGTAAGGGGTTTGAAGTTTGGCCGCCGACCGTGACGGTAATCTGGCCGGCGCCGTCCGCCATGCTTGAATTAAGCCAAAACACTATGCGCTCCAAACCGCGAGCAGGCCCGGCAGCATCCCATTCGGCATAATCTGTGGAGTTCACCTGGGCGCCATTAACCGTCACGTAACTGCTGCCTCGCGTTGAACCAAAATTTTTGCCCCAAACAGTCACAGCCGCGCCTTTGGCGGCCGAACCCTCCCAACCGGTTTTTGGGCCCCAGGCTAAATCGGAAAACATCAGCACCGGCCCGCCAGACGAAGACGGCGGCGGGCTGGCGGAAACAGTCACGGTCGTTTGGGCGGTAATCGAACCCCCGGCATTGGCGGCGGTTAAGGTATAGGTGGTGGTTTGGGAAGGGGTGACCATGACCGAGGAGCCAGAAACATTGCCTACGCCATTGTCAATGGATACAGTTGCCCCGCTGCTGACACTCCAGGAGAGTGTTGAGGACTGGCCGGAGGTTATAGACGATGGCGACGCGATAAAAGACGACACGGTAGGTGGCGCCGTGCTTTGAGGGACGACTGTCACGGTCGCCTGCGAAGTCACTGTGCCTTGGGAGTTAGTCGCGGACAAGGTGTAGGTTGTGGTTTGGGTCGGAGAAACCGAGACAGACGACCCCGTAACCGTACCGACCCCGCTAATAGACAAGGTTGGGGCCGGGCTGCCGGACACGGACCAGGACAGGACAGAAGTTTGGCCGGAGGTAATAGATGAGGGGGAGGCAGAGAAAGATGAAATAGCAGGGGCAACGGGAACAGAGGATACGGAGCGAAAAGTCCCGATTACGGCATCAATATTATAACCACTGGCTCCGCTGCGGGTGCCAGTCGCCGCATAAGAGCCAATAGCAGAAACGTTTTGGTCTTCCAAAAATAAAATACTGTTTTCAGTGTGGCGTGCAACATAACCCGTACCCGCCGTAAACGTTGTGGCAACATAACGATCTCGAGCGCAACCTACGAGCAATTCATCGGCCTGGCCAGTGACGGGAGTGGTGCCGCTAGTCCACGAAGCGCCGCCGTTATAACCGTTATCGTGAACCGACGTCTGGTCCAATGGGTTAACTAAGCCGGCGCCGGCGTATTCGGCCACGGCCATATTAATACTGCCGTCCCATGCCGCCGGGTGCGCAGTCACCGTCGTTACCCCGCCAGTGGTGCCATAAGCGTAATACATATCCATTTCCCCGCCGCCATAGACAATTCGGTTTGCCAAATTATAAGTATTGAACTGGTTGTCAGTTACAGAAGTAACACTATGGTTGCCGACGCTTACGCATACTACTATCAAATTTCCAGCAGCCGATGGGCTAATGGCTGCCGACAAAGCGGTATCGCCGCCGTGATTGCCGGAGACCTGAACAAACGTCGCAGCCTGGGCGTTGGGACTTACCGGCAAGCCTATTTGCCAATAAAGAACAGTAAGCGATACAAAAATGGCAAAAATAAACCCTGGTTTTATTTTCATAAATCAAATTTTATGGCCGACAATTTAAGCTGCCGCCTTCTAATAATAAAAATTCTCCGGGCAAACCTTTTCGATTTTAGCCAAACAAATTTATCATGGCGAACAACGTCAGCAGCAACATTCCCCAATTTGAAGATGCCGTCTCAGCGCCTTGGCCCGGCAGCTTAACATGGCTGATTGTTTGACAACGGTCGCACTTAACTTCAATAAGGCAACTATTATTTGGCTCGCACCCATACTTAAATAATAATTTGCCGCATTGTTTGCATCGATGCTCTTTTAGGAGTTTTTCTTCGGACATAAAGATTATTTAAATTAAATAAAAAAACTCAACGACGAACTTCGTGAGTCTTCTTGAAAAAACTTTTCATACTGCCAAAAAAATAAATTTGGCGCATGACATAATACGTTATTAACGTTTCTATTATAACACTCGAGCAGCCTTAATACAAGTCAATTTTGCCCGCTTAAGTACGCTTTATTTACCGCGGTAAATTATTTTATCAGATCTAAAAACGTTCCTTCATCCAAAATCTTTATTCCAAATTTTTGTGCCTTATCGTACTTGGACCCCGCATCACTGCCAGCTACCACGTAAGATGTCAATTTAGACACGCTTCCGCTTACCTTGCCACCCAGTTGTTTGATTTTTGCCTTGGCCTCATCACGACTCATAGATTCCAACGTACCGGTAATCACAAACATTTTGCCGGTTAGCTTTCCGGCGCGCTTTTGTTCATGATGAACTCGGACGCCATTCTTCATTAATTTTTCGACAAACTTGATATTCTCCTTTTTATGGAAAAAGTCATATACACTTTTGGCGACCACGTCGCCAATATTCTCAATGTGATTAATCTCCTCCAAACTGGCTGACATCAGCCTATCGATCGATCCAAATGCCTGCGCCAAGTCATCCGCCGTCTGTTCGCCCACATGCAAAATTCCAAGTGCGTAAATAAAACGCGCCAGGGTGACTTGTTTATGGTCCAAAATGGACTTGATGATATTTTCCGCCGATTTCTCGCCAAAACGCTCCAGACCCTCAATATCTGTTTTCTTTAAGACAAAAATGTCCGCCGCGTCGCTAATTAACCCTTCCTCCTGGAAGCGGTCCAAAATCTTCGGGCCGACCGTGTAAATCTCTAATACATTGACAAAATGCTGCATAAAACGGCGGTTTTTGGCCGGACACTTTGGATTTGTGCAATAAAAAGCCACTGAGGTCTCCTGTTTGCCGCCGGTTGACCGCTGCTCTACCTTGGCCCCGCAAACCGGGCAAAACTTCGGCACCTGCACTTTTTTTTCTCTGCCGGTACGCATCTTGGGCAACACCTCCACGACTTCCGGAATGACGTCGCCGGCTTTTTGGATAACCACGGTATCGCCAACTCTCACGTCTAGCCGGTTAATTTGGTCAATGTTGTGCAATGTGGCCTTGCTAATGGTACTGCCAGCTACCAAAGTCGGCTCGAACGTAGCCAACGGCGTCAACACCCCGGTACGGCCAACATTAAATTTGATATCTTTAATAACTGTGGTGGCTCGTTCGGCCGGGTACTTAAACGCCGCCATATAGCGCGGCGCCTTGCCGACAATACCAAGGCGAGACTGCAAATCTAAATCATCAACCGAGACCACCACCCCGTCGGTACCATAGGACAAATTGGCGCGAATTTTACCGATTTCATCGATAAAACTTTCTACTTCTTCCAAGCTTTTGCAGACCCGTTCGCGGCTATCAACCTTAAAGCCAAGCCGCCTAAGCAATTGGTGTTTCTCGGAGTGAGTCTTTACTGTCACCTTTTGCCTTTTGTCTAATGCCTTGATTTGGGCAATATCCCAGGCAAAAAAATCCAAGTTGCGTTCGGCAGTCAGTTTGGGGTCCAACTGGCGCAAGCTGCCGGCCGCGGCGTTGCGCGTATTGGCCAAAAGCGGCTTGCCTTTAGCTTCGTATTTCTTATTCAATTCGCGCAAAACTTTTTTGCTCATTATGCCTTCGCCGCGCACTTCCAGAAACTCCGGGAATGGCGGCCGGAGCTTTAGGGGGATGGCCTGGATGGTCCGCAAATTTTGCGTAATATCTTCACCCACAAGCCCGTCGCCGCGGGTCGAGCCGCGCACAAAATTTCCCTGTTCATAAATTAGCGACACCGACAAACCGTCTAACTTTAATTCGCAAAAGTAATCAAAATTAACCCCGCCGGGCAATAGCTTACGATTGCGTTTATCCCAAGCCTCCAATTCCTGCAGGCTAAAAACATCGCTAAGCGAGGTCATGCGCACGTCATGCCTGACCTTTACAAACTTATCGAGCGGCCTGCCGGCAACGCGGCTGGTCGGGGAATTTGGATCTATGAACTCGGGATGCGCTCGTTCCAGAGCCGCAAGCTCTCTGGTTAAAGACTCATAAATGTCGTCGGTGACCAGAGGGTCGTCTAAAACATGGTAACGGTAGCGCAAATCCTCAATTTGCTGCCGCAATTTTGCTATTCGCTGCTTAACTTTTTGCTCCTTCATTATATGAAAACTCCTCATATCTATTATACTATTTCGGCCTTAACCAGACAACGACTAACGCTACCGGGAAAATTGCCAATTAAGCCGCCTCACTTATCCCCAATTGAATTTGATCAAAATTTGGTTTAAAATACCAATAAGGACAAAAAAAGAAAATTTTAAGGCACTTTGGCATTCAAATAAAAATGTCCACTGAACGAAAGAAAATCGAACTTTCCCCCCGTCTTCGCTTGGGGGTAGGGCGCGGTAATCCCAATAAAATCTTGAAACTCGCGGCGATTTTTTGCCTAACTCTCGCGGCGATTTTAGCGGCTAATGCCTTGCGCCTTGTTTACCAAACCGGCCAAACATCGACCGGCGATAACCCCCAAGTTCTGGGGGCTAGCGACATAAAAAGCTCTACCCCGGCCGCCAATGAACCCCAAATCATTGAATATAAAGTTGCCAAAGGGGATACCTTATTCAACATCAGCCAAAAATTCAACATCAGCTGGACCACTCTCGCCGCCTTAAATAATCTTAAAAGCCCGTTCGCCCTCAAACCAGGCCAAAGCATAAAAATTCCAACGAATTAACGCAAATTATTTTAAACCCCCGGATTTCCGGGGGTTTTATTTAATTATTTGGGACGTAGACCCGAAGTTTGCGGGTCACCCCAAAGTTTTTAGCGTTAATATCCACGGCCCGCTCTTCGTAATAAGGGATACCTTTTGGCTGAACCGGGAAAGAATCGTCAAAACTTTCCATTTGCACGTAAATTGAGGAGTAAATGGAAGTGTCATACAATACGAGCTCTTGCTGCTGGTTATGATCAAGCGGCACGGTAAAAGTCATGTTAGCCGGATTGTTAGGAAACAGCTGTTGGTCACTAACCAACCAATAATTATCATTTGGGGCCGTTGGACTGCGATCAGAACACGGTTGGGTGGAATAAGTATCAGCCGCGCCCGAAGAGTTAATTAAGTACGTCGGATTAAACTGACAAACGTACATATGGAGTGCATCGGTCGACAAATTTCCAGTAGATAAATAAGTCACGGTAATACTGCTGTAACCGCTGCCGCCCTGCTGGCAAGTACCGGTAGAACTTGGGTTAGCAGTTGGGCAAGCAGGGTTATAAAGCACGTAGTATTTGGCGTTGGCCGGAAAAGTATGGGCATCGGGCGGGATGCCGTTTGCGGGGACGATGTCTTGCTGCACAGGATCGGTAAGAATATTTTCAGCCGGCGGCGTACTGCCAACGTCGACCGTACCCACAGTGCTGGAATAACAATTAACTAAAGAGGGGTCGCACTGGTTCACGCTTGTTCCTTGGTTAACTTTGCGCTTGAGTTTCCACAATGCCTCTTCCCCCACGGCCGTGGCGGCATAATAAGAAGTTTCCGTGCGCAATAAATCACCGCTACTCCGCACTTCCACAAAGACCACTGTGGCCAAACTAAAACTAATGGCCAAAATTGCTGAAAGCACTAAAATACCAAGCAATAGCGTGATGCCGCGCTGGTTAGTTTTGAGCTGCTTACGTCTTTGTCGCTGAGCATTCATAAAAATTAGTGAGGAATATCATACTGATTAGTCGAGACCGAGGTCTGATAACGGATTTCGGTCTTCTCGCCGGTTGGTAATTTTAGCAAAAAATCAGCAATTATTGTCACGGTAGGCTGGGTATCTGGATAGCCTCCCGCGCAATATTGGGAGTACGGATCACAGAGCGGCCGTACAATAAACTTTAAATACTGCACACTGGCATTGGCCGGACTCAAAATTTCAGTATTAGATATAGTGCTCTTTTTCATGGCCAAAACGGGGTTTGGATTAACGCCGGCCTGCGCGGCAAATTGGTTATTGTCGTTGACATAAGAGCCAACGGTATTCCCCCCCGAATTACCCGGCCCAAACGCCAAATAAAAACATTCGTAATTACCCTCCGTAGTTTGAACAGCCAATTTATTATCGCCACCCTGTTGATAATAATTACTGACTGCGGGTCCGGCGGCCACGGATCCTTGTGGGCAAGGACCGAGCGGGTAATTTTGGGAGTTAGCTACCTGTCCAGCAGTTGAGCCGGAATCAACCATGGCATAGTCAATCCTTCCGTTACGGACCTCTTTAGCCAAAAACTCCACAAAATCCCGCATGTCCTGCGTGGCCTGGCGCAATGCCTGGCTGCGCCTGTTTATCTTTAGAGTGTAGTTAAACATAGCCGACAAAGCCGAAACAACCGTACCAAAAATAGCAGCCGCGACCAAAATTTCCATTAAGGTAAAGCCAAATTGTGAACGAAACTTTCTCATAATCAATAATTCTTCCAATTAGTCAAATAAGTATCCAGCTCCAAACGGCAACCAGTCGGCGCCTCGATAAATAAATGCACCCGCGGACACGGCTTGCTAATCCACCATACTTGCGATTGAACGTACAACTCAGCGCTAACGTCACCGTCTTGGTTATATGGCGCGGGCGAAAGCTTGGTTAAAGTGATACTGCGGCAAAATTCGGAAGTGGCGTTCAAACAGTCAGTCACCCCATCTTCATTATAAAACCCTTTATTCGTAGAATTGGCGGGGTCGTAGTTCATGCCGTAATTAGAGCTGTCGCGGGCAAATACCCAATAATTTGGACTCGCCGGGTCAAAACCAATGTAATACGGAAATGAATTTGAGTTTCCATTGCAATTATTTCCGGCCCCCGTGCTCGGATTAATACAATAATAATTCGTCGCGCCATTTTTCCCTAGCCAATTTTGATAACAGCTGTCTTGGTTCGGCTGGCTCGACAAAAAATTATAGCAATTATTCGATTGTAAAACTTCCCGCAGCCAGTTGCTGTCGCGCATAGACTTCACCGCCTCTACTCCCTCCCTCGCCAAACCAGCCGCAATGATCTGCCGGGTAATATTGGTCGAGGAACTCAAAGCGTAAATGGCTAAACTTAAAGCCGCGGTCACGCCAGTCACCAACATAAACACGGCCACTAAGGTCTCAATCAAAGTTTGCCCCGAAGCCGATTGTTGTTCGTGTTCTCTTATCATAGATATTTTACTATTGACTGCAGTTTACCCCATCAGTGGTCGGACAAATTATTCCAGTCGCGCCCCTGACCATTACCTGCCGGGAATATTTGCCGGTATTGTCGGTTAAATTGATTATCGCGGTAGAATCCGTGCTGGCGTCGATATTATCAACGTTGGTGACATAATTAATTAACCCCTGATAATCGTCACCGCTGTTAAAATTAACAAAATTACAGCCGCTATTCAAGTAGACCTTGGCAAATGGCGTCTTAAACGCCACCAGAGAACAAGCCGTCGTCTGGGTTGTCGGCAATTTGCTACGATAAATAGTCACTGGCGTCGAACTCACTTGGACGCCGGGGGGTAACACATAAGTTTCCGCACTCGGCACCAACGTGGGCGGCGTCGGCGTGGCAGTAATATTATACATAGTCTGCAGAACATAATGCGTGGGGTTAGCCGAGTCAAATTTTAAAATGTAAAATTGTCCGGGCTGGTCAGCGCCCACCACGCGCGATGACAAAGTATAAGCCTGAACTTTACGCAGGTTGGTCACTAACTCGTTTTGAGCAATCGTTAAATTTCGGTCGATCCGTAATCCGCCAAAATTCACGGTCACCAGACCAACCAAAATCCCCAAAATAGACAAGGCTACGATTAACTCAATCAGAGTAAATCCGTCGGACTGTTTAAATAAATTGGACTTGGTTTGTTTCAATTTTTTATGCAGCAAAAAGTGAAGTCTTACTAGCTCGATACTTTATTATAACATGAAAACCACCTTAACGCATAACCCGCCAACCCACTAAGCCCAAATACCAATTGATAATCTGCGGGGCGTAAAACATGGCCGCAAAACTGCCAATAGCCAAAAATGTCCCAAATGGAATTTGGCTTTTTAAGGTTTTTTTCTTGAAAAATAACATAACCAAGCCGCTGGCTCCTCCCAAAAAAACTGACAACAAGAAACCCACAAGCCAACCGGGCCACCCTAAAGCCAGACCCAAAAACACGGACAACTTCACATCGCCAAACCCCATCCACTGGCCCCGAGGAGGCCACAACCAAGCCAATAAAAACGGCAATGGGCTGGTCAAGGCGCCAATTAAGCCGCCGGCCGACAAGCTAGACCACGAAAGCGGAAAAATTCTTAGCGCCCAATCTCCAAGCAAATTTAGGCACAAGACTGAAACCAGGCCGAACAGTAACACGCTATCTAAAATCAAATAATGCTCGTAGTCAATGGCAAACACCACCACTAAAATTTCTGTGACCAACAACGCCCTGACGCAAAGCACGATTGATGCGATTTGTGGATGGAATAAAACCAGCCCGACCCAGACAAACAATAGACCATTAATAATTTCTACCAGCGCGTAACGCGGTGAGATGCGTCCGGCGCAGTGACGGCAACGTCCGCGCAAAAAAATAAAGCTCACAATTGGCCAGAGATCCCTGGCCGTCAAAGTGCTCCCGCAATGCGGACAGTGGGAACGACCGCCCAATTTTTCATCGCGAGGCAAACGCAAAATTACCACGTTCAAGAAACTGCCAAAGATGGCGCCAAAACAAAAAAATACCAGAGTCAAAAAATAAACGCTCATCGCTCCGGAAAACTAATATTTAAAGGCACCTCCGCGGCGGTCTTCGCCTGTTTGGCCGCAAACCAAACATACTTCACCTGCCAATTCTGCGGATTTTGTAAATAAAGCCTCTCTAAAACCTGCCGCAACGGCTCCAGCCGATTTTGCTGCTGATAAATTTTCGCCTCAGCCAACAATGAAGGAGTTAATTTAGAATTCATGGCCAAACTTTTTTCTTCCAAAGCTAAGGCCTGATTCAAATCGCCTTTCAAATAGTAGTAAAAACCCAATTCACCATATCGCTCAGGGTAATTCTTATCCAGCTGCAAAGCCAGCGTCATCTCCATAATGG
>JAGWQI010000029.1 GCA_028870105.1 Patescibacteria group bacterium | reverse complement strand
CACGGGCAGTGGCGCGATATCCTCGGATTTAATTGTTTGCGGATACGATTCGTCGCCAAGCGTTTGGAACACGGTTTGTGTCTCGCGGTTTTTATGCCGCCAATCAAAAAATACACCGCAGGCAGCAGCGGCTACAATAAGCGCAGTGATAATAATTTTATTGGCGTGCTTTTTTATGAATTTGCGCATTGTTCTGAGTTGAATTTTAGCACAAAGATTCAAAATTGGCTATATAATTTGCGCCGTCCGGGCATAACAGCCCGGACGGCGCATTGTAGAGATACGAATTTATTCTTTTTTGCTCTCTTTGGTTTCGGCCGCACCTTGGGCGGTAGTCTCTTCCGCAGGCTTGGTTTCGGCCGCACCCTCGACTTTGCTGACATCTTCCACAACCGGGGTCGCGAGTTCGGCTTCCACGTCGCGTGGCGGTTGGACTTTAATTACCAATTCCTCGGCCGGAGTTATAATTTTGACTTTGGGCGGCGCGGCAAGATCTTTCACGTAAAGCGCGTCTTGTAAGGTTTTGAGGTTTTCTAAATTGACCGGCAGGCTATGGGGCAAATCGGCCGGCAAACACTCCACTTCGACTTCGCTGAGAACTTTGACCAAAACCCCGCCCAGCGTCTTGACGGCCGGCGCTTCGCCGGTAAAATCTAAAACCACTTTGGCCTTAAGCTTCTCGCTCATGCTGACTTCGTAAAAGTCCACGTGGATGGGGCGGGAATTCAAATAGTGGTATTGCACTTCGTGGATCAGTACCGGGTGGGTTTTCCCGTCTCCCGTTTCCAAATCGATGATCGTGCTTTCCCCCGCTTTCTTTAAAATTTTGTCGAATTCGCGGGCGTCTATGGTCAACGCCGAATTTTTGACTTTGTGACCGTACAAGACGGCCGGCAGTTGTCCAGTCCGGCGCAATTTTTCCGGTTTACTGGTTTTTAAGTCTCTCCCACTGGCTTTTAGCTGCATTTTTTCCATTGCTGACTCTCGTTTGATTGCACCATCGGTTTTGGCAAACCGACAAAGTTGGCGGTTCGTTACTGGCCTACTCTCGCAACCTTAATGTTGATACCTGAAGATTATACCGTAATTTTTTGGTTTTGGCAAGAGCCGGACAACATAAAAAAACGCCCCGATGCGGGGGCGGTTAAAATTAACGAGGGATTATTTTTTCGTCAATTCTTCGAGCAGGTTGCCCTTGAAACTTTTCAGGGTTTCGTGGATACTTAAAACCTCGTCAGCCGATATGGGTTGTCGGTTGCGGAATTTGCTGCTGTCTGAGCCTGTTAAATCGGTGACCACGCCAACGCTAAACACTTCTGGCCCGCGGATCTCCACGTTGAACATGACCGAGCTTTTGCATTTGCTGCAATCAGAATGAATCAAGATTTCTGCATCCTGATAAACTTCGTCCTGGCGGCTTTCAATGACCTGCGTGGTGCCTAAATTGTATTTGTGGCCGCAGATTGGGCATTTTAAAATATGTCCGAGCCATTGCATCACCTTTTTGAAATCGTATGGTTTCATAACATCTCCTTTACTGCCAATTACTGCTGGTAACTATGGTTTGTTTTGAGAATTTCTTGATGTTTTTATTTCGGCTTTTTGTGCCGACGATTATATTATAGCACACCGGTTCAAAATCTTAAAGCCTTGGATTGCAGCGACACATTTTGCGCCACGCCTAAAGCTAAAAAGGTCACCAGCATGGAGCTGCCGCCGGCGCTAATTAGCGGCAGCGGAATGCCGGTAACCGGTAATAGGCCGAGGTTCATGCCGGCGTTGATGACCACGTGGCAAAAGATCAAAAAAAACACGCCAGCGGCAAGGTACATGCCGAGGTCGTCTTTGGCGCGCTTGGCTACTAAAAGTAGCCGGCCTAGCATAAATAGGTACAGGCCAAGCAGCGCGCCGGTGCCGACAAAGCCGACCTGTTCCGCTGCCGCCGCGAACGCAAAGTCGGTCTGTTGTTCGGGCAAAAATTTATTTTGTGTCTGGAGGCCCTTGCCTAGGCCGCTGCCAAAAATTTGACCGCTACCGACGGCGATAGTCGCCTGCCGAACGTTGTAGCCGCGGCCGCGCGGGTCCAGTTCCGGATTCAGGAATACCAAAATTCGGTCGCGCTGAAAATCTTTCAAAAAAAACTTCCAAGCCACGCCGCTGACCAAGGCAAAGCCTAAAAAAATCGCTAGCAAGTATTTTTTTTGAATTGGGCTGATCAGCAAAATACCGATCCAGAGCGCCAGCAGCACAATCGCAGAGCCTAAATCAGGTTCAACCAAAATTAGCAGCATCGGGATAAGCACGTAGATGAACGACAAAATTAATTGTTTTACGGAGTTGATTTGGCCGCGCTTTAAATACAACAACCGGGCTAGACCTAAAATAATTATCAGCTTGGCAAATTCAGCCGGCTGCAGCCGGAAAAAGCTTAAGTCAATCCAGCGGCGGCCGCCGCGGATAATCGAGCCAAAAATTAGCAAGTAAGCCAGTACTGCCACTAACGCCAAATAAATCAGGCGGTTTTGTTTGGCCAGCGAATGGTAATCGTAGAAACTTAAAAACAAATAGCCTAGCAGGCCCACTGCAAAAAATACGGCCTGACGCCAAAAGCCGCCGGCCGATCCGTCCAGCGAGATTGATGAACTGTAAATTAAAGCCAGACCGCCGGCGCCAACGAGCAGCATAATTATCAGCAACGGCAGGTCAAAATAGCGAAATTGCTTAAGAAAATTCCACATATAATTTATTTTCAAATCCGGATATTTCTGGATCGCCGTTAGCGGTTTGGGTTGGCTGTTGGCCGGCTTAGGTCCGACGCAGTGCTGGAAGCTTGCTGCGGCAAAGACAGGTTAGCGGGGTCAAGCGTGTTGGTCTCGGTAAAAATTTTTAATTGATCACCCGGTTGGCTGAAAATTCCGGGCCAAAGTTGTTTGTAGCTGCGCCGTTCATATGGCGCGACCGTGAAATCGTCCCGGCGGCTGACGCCGACGATTTGACTTTGGGAGTTAAAAACCACGAACGTCAGGCGCACTTGCTTGAGTTGGTAAGGACTGTTGTTATAATAGTTACCTTCAGCCACGAACGCCGGCGGCAAGACTTGGTTGTAGGTATTGGGCTGGCTAGCTTGCAGGTCAACCGTGGGAATGGACGCCTTTTTTTGCCAGCGCAGCGGCGCGATAAAGGTAAATTCGGCTTGGGCCGGGACATCGGGGCTGGTAAACCGCGGCACGACAACGTATTTTTGATCGTTAGGCAGCAAGAACAGCTTGCCGGTCTCGCTGTAGACCTCTTGGCCCTTGGCGTTTTTAAAGCTAAATTTGTAATCAGCCTCGGCCAACGACAAGTCGATGTTGGGGTTGGTAATTTGCAGCGCCGCGCCATAAGCATTGTTGCCGTAGGAGACCATGGAGACGCTCGAACGTTTTGGATCTTGCGGATTAGTAAAGCTCGGTTTGGCGTTTAAGCTGTAATTTTTTTGATAAACGCTTGTCCAATACCGTTCCGAGGCGCTCCGCGCCAGGTAGTAAGCCGGGATGGCGGCCAGCAGGCTGACAATTAAAATCCAGCGCAGGGTTTTGGGAAAGCTGTCCAAGGTCTGTTTGGTCCGCAACTCGGCCAGGCCGACATCGAGTTCGATTTTGTCTTTTAAAAGCGACATAAGTTTAACGAGGGATGCAAATATTGAAGTGGGATATTGTTAAGTTTTGCTCGGCAAATCGGTTCAGAGGCCGGTGTCTTGCATCGGGTTTTTTATTTTTGCTATTTTCATTTTAAATTATAGCAAATCCTGAGGATTTTTGATATATTTAATATAGTTTACCTTCAATTTATTGCCAAAATGCAGTTTACTCATTTACATTGCCATAGCCACTATTCCTTGCTTGACGGATTATCAAAAATCGATCCGTTAGTTGAACGCGCGAAAGAGCTGGATATGCCTGCGCTGGCGCTGACTGACCACGGTGTGATGTATGGCGCGGTAGAATTTTACAACAAGTGCGTTGAGCTTGGGGTTAAGCCGATTATCGGTCTGGAGGCCTACGTGGCGCCACGCGCTTTGAGCGAAAAGGAAGGCCGCGCCGACGCCGATTATTTCCATTTGACTTTGCTGGCGCAAAATGAGCAAGGCTACCAAAACCTGATGCTGCTTACTACCATTGCCCACCTTGACGGATTTTATTATAAGCCGCGGATTGATTTGGATGTTTTAGGTAGGTATGGCCAAGGGTTGATATGTTTGTCGGGCTGCCAGCGCGGCGAGATTGCCCGCGCCGCGCTGAATAAGTCCGCCGGCGAGGCGCAGAAAACCTTGGAAAAATATTTGGAAATTTTTGGTCCCAATCGTATGTTCATTGAGGTCCAGCGCAACGCAAAGACCGACGAAGGCAAACAGGCCGAGGCAGAGTTAAACCAAAAACTGATCGGCTTGGCCCGGCAGAATAATTTGCCGCTCGTGGCCACGGCCGACTGCCATTATATTTATCCCGAGGACGTTGAAGCGCAGGACGTTCTGGTCTGCATCGGCACGGCGCGCACGGTTAGCGATACCGACCGCTTGGACATGCGCGGCTATGACTTGTCGTTAAAGACGCCGCAACAAATGCAGGAGTTGTTTTACGATTTGCCCGAAGCCGTGGCCAACACGCAGAAGGTCGCGGATATGTGCGAACTAAAAATCAAGACCAACCAACGTTATTTTCCGCACGTCGAGATTCCCAGCGGCACAACCTCGGCGGATTTTTTAAGGCAGACGGTTTACGGCAAAGCGCCGGCTTTGTATGCCGACGGGGACGGCCATATCCCCGAAGCGATCCAGACGCGTATTGATTACGAGCTGGATATTATTATCAAAAAAGGGTTTGACACCTATTTTTTAATGGTGGCAGATATTGTCCAGGGCGCGCATAATATTGGCGCCATTACCAACACTCGCGGTAGCGCGGCCGGCAGTATTGTCGGTTATATTTTGGGCATCACTAACGTTGACCCGCTGTATTACGAGCTGCCGTTTGAGCGGTTTTTAACCCTGCACCGGCCGACGCCGCCGGATATTGATCTGGACATTGCCGACAACCGGCGCGACGAGGCGATTGCCTACATTACGCAAAAATACGGCAAAGACAAGGTGGCGCAAATTATCACGTTCGGGACCATGATGGCCAGGGCCGCGGTGCGCGACGCCGGCCGCGCTTTAGGCGTCCCCTATTCCAAGTGTGACCAAATCGCCAAAATGGTTCCTTTGGGCAAACAAGGCTTTCACATGACGCTCGATAAAGCTTTAGACATGAGCGTGGAGCTAAAGGAGGCGTACCAGCAGGATCCGGAAACGAAACAGCTGCTTAATATTGCCAAAAAAATTGAGGGCAACGCTCGGCATGCCAGCGTGCACGCCGCCGGGATTGTTATTACTCCGAGCAAACTTACGGATTACATGCCGCTGCAGCACGAACCTGACGGGCAGCGTATTATTACCCAGTACGACATGTACTCGCTTGACGTCAACTCCAACAGCAAAGCCATTGGCGTCATCAAAATGGACCTTTTGGGCATCCGCAACCTTTCCATTTTGGAATCTGCGGTGAAAATTGCACAAAAACGCCACAACGTTAGCATTGATATTTATAAGCTCCCTCACCCCGACAAAAAAACATTCAAGCTGTTGTCCGACGGGCTGACGTTCGGCGTGTTCCAAATGGGCAGCAGCGGCATGACGCGGTATTTGCGAGAGCTTAAGCCGTCGTCGATTTTCGATATTATGGCCATGATCGCGCTGTACCGCCCCGGGCCCATGCAGTTTATTCCCGATTATATTGCGCGCAAGCTCGACCCGAAGCTGATTAAATATCTAGACCCGGCCTTAGAGAAAATCCTGCACCGCACTTACGGTGTGTTGGTTTACCAAGATGACCTGCTGACCATTGCGCATGATTTGGCTGGTTATACTTGGGAGGAGGTCGACAAGTTCCGCAAAGCCGTGGGTAAAAAGATTCCCGAAGAAATGGCCAAGCAAAAAATCAAATTTATCGACGGCTGCCAAAAAACATCGGGCTGGAGCTTTGAAAAAGCCACGCAAATTTGGACTTGGATCGAACCGTTTGCCGCTTACGGTTTTAACAAATCGCACTCGGCGTCTTATTCTGTGGTTTCGTATCAAACCGCTTACATGAAGGCGAATTATCCGGTGGAGTTTATGGCCGCGCTAATGACGGCAGAAAGCGGCGACGAAGACAAGATCTACGAAGCGGTGGAAGAATGCGAAAATTTGGGTATTAAGGTTTTGCCGCCCGATGTCAACGAAAGCCGTGATGATTTTACGGTCGTCGACGACCACGCCATTCGTTTTGGTTTAGGCGCTATTAAGAATTTGGGCAGCGATGTGATAGAGCGGGTTATTTTCGCGCGGCGGGAGGAACCGGAAGACCAACGCCCGCCGGCGGAGTCGCGTGTTTCGCCGTATCCTTTTACCTCCTTGGAAGATTTTTTGCTGCGCGCCTACGTGAAGAATTTCAACAAGAAATCCTGGGAGGCTTTGGTTAAGGCCGGCGCGTTGGACCGGTTTGGCGAGCGCGGGCAGCTGCTGGCCAACACCGAAGAGGTTTTGGAATTCACACGCGAACATTTTAAGGATCAAAATAGCGGCCAGACTTCGCTGTTTGGCAAGGCATTTTTAGCTGCCAAACTAAAATTGCGCCAGGTCCAGCCTGCCACCACCGACGAAAAATTATCGTGGGAAAAAGAACACTTGGGCATGTATGTTTCGGCGCACCCGCTGGACAATTACCGCCGCGTTTTGGGCGCGCTGCAAACGGTTAAAAATTTGCATTTAGACATGCTCGGCGGCCACGTGGTTATGGGCGGCATTATTTCGCGCCTTAAGCGCACGCTGACGCGCAAGAACGATCCCATGGCTTTTTTTACCCTGGAAGACTTAACAGGCAGCGTCGAGGTTTTGGTATTCCCTAAAGTTTTGGAAAAATCCTTGCCGTTTTTGGCGAACGACAAGATTGTGCAGGTTTCCGGGCGCCTGTCGGATAAGGATGAAGAATTTAAACTAATTGCCGAAGAAATTAAGGAGCTGCCCAGCGATGAGTTGTATCATATGGCGCTGGCGGAAATGGAAAAGACTAAGCAGGTAGTTATTTATATGCAAGTCTTGGCGGATAAAGCGGCGCTGAATGAAATTAAAGGAATCTTGCAAAAACACGCGGGCAATGCGCAAGTTTACTTGTCGGTGGGCGTGGGGATGAATGCCAAAAAAATCAAAACCCAATCCCAGGTACGCATGAGTAACGAACTTTTGGCCGAGTTGCGGACGATTCCTGAGATTGATAAAGTTGACGCCGGTTAGAACTGAAGAAATTTTTTTAAAATAGTTTCGATTGTCATAACTCAGACGATAAATAAAAAAGCCGCGTGCGTCAGGTCGCGCGCGGCGTTGCTCCAAAATTAAAAATTGGCAAATAAAAAACGCCCCGGACTGTGCAGAGTCCGGGGCAAGGCCGTGTAAGACACGTGCCGGAGGAGAGGGTTATGGTGTGGTTGGTCGGGGCCGCGCCGGAGCAATGCTCGGGCGGGCAAAGCGAGCCGTCAATATCGACCCCACCACCGGCCGCGGCGGCCGTAGGTGAGGGTGTGTGTGACAACTATAGCGAGCAGGAGTAGCAAGATGGTGGTGGCCATGATGCCCTACTTCGCTTCCGGAGAGGGTGGGTTTAGAGTCGTGATACCGCCTTTGGTATGTCCATCGTTCTTCTTCGGCCAGAAAGAGGCCAGAAGTACCAGGGCGGTTACTACCAGCCCGGCGGCTATCATCCACGATGTGGAATGCACGAAATTATCCTTTCTAAACCGAGGATAACCCAAAATACAAAAAAGGTCCTCCTGCGGTTTTCTTGTAGACCCAAGGTAGCACTCCCCTGCCAGTCTGTCAAACTGGTCCGGTTAGATGTTTACTTTGGTGTGAGTAGTAATTATCCGGTTGCCAGCATGCCTAAAAAGTTTGCCGAAAGCATGAGTAAAACAAATTTTGCCGAACAATAGACAAAATTGGCTATAGTTAAGGCAAAAAAATTGATAAACAAAGTTGTGGAAAACGTTCTTGCCAAACCGGCCGCCATCTGTTATATTATTTTTAGTTCTTCAAACGCTGAACCGGTTACCAGCCGGGGAGTTTGAAACAAATGAATATCACCTAAATGTTCTAGAGCCATTTAGGTTAAAAGTTCCGTCTATGAGGTAGCCGTTGTTCGTCGAAAACATCGGCCAAACATAAACGGGAGAACTGGGACGGAAACGTCCTTTAGCCAGGACCCCAGAATTTAGTCGCTGATGCAATCGGCGGTTGAATTCTGGGGTTTTGTATTTTCTCTACTAAATACTAAAATATGCTAAAGATACTAAAATGTATCGCGAAGACTTAGTATATAAAGACGAATGCTACAAAATTGTGGGAGTTTTGTATAAAGTATATAAAGAACTGGGCGGTGAATTACTTGAGAAACATTATCAAAAAGCGGTCGCGGTTGCTTTGCGCGCTGAAAATATTGATTTTATTGAACAGTACCCAATTAAAATATATTATCAAGGAAAGTTTATTGGGATTTCGTTGGCTGATTTTCTAATTAGAATGCCAGGAGCGGAAATTATTTTGGAAATAAAGAAAAATGAGAATTTTGGCATAAAGAATATTAAGCAGGTTGATAACTATCTTAAAGCGACGAAATTTAAATTGGGAATTTTGGCAAATTTTACAAAATCAGGTGTTAAATATAAAAGAATTGTTAATTTAAAAAGATAGTCTTAGTATTTTTAGTACAATTAGTATTTAGTAGAAAATATATGAATAACGAAGAATTGCAGCACCTGCGCCATAGCCTGGCCCATCTTTTAGCTGCGGCCGTGTTAAAGCTTTATCCCGACGCCAAGCGCACCATTGGCCCGGCAATCGACAACGGTTTTTATTATGACTTTGAGTTCAGCCAGCCAATCACGGAAAAGGACTTGCCCAAAATCGAAAAGGAAATGAAGAAGCTAATGAAATCCTGGAAGTCGTTTGAGCGCCAGGAAGTCACGGCCGAGGAAGCTAAGGATGCGTTTAAAGACAACCCGTATAAACTGGAACTGATTGACGAGTTTTCCAAAGACGGCCAGACCCTGACGTTTTACAAGTCCGGCGAGTTTGTCGATTTGTGCCGCGGCGGCCATGCCAATGATCTGTCCAAAGTTGACCCCGGCAGCTTTAAGCTGGCCAAATTAGCCGGCGCGTATTGGCGCGGCGACGAAAAGAATAAAATGCTGACCCGCATTTACGGCTACGCCTTTGCCACGGCCAAGGAGCTGGATGAGTACCTTAAAATGCTGGAAGAAGCCGAAAAGCGCGACCATCGCAAGTTAGGCGAACAGCTGGAATTGTTCATGTTTCATCCAACAGCGCCGGGGGCACCATATTGGTTGCCAAAAGGTTTAATTTTAATGAATGAATTGATAGATTTTTGGCGCCGCGAGCATAAAAAGCGGGGTTATTTGGAGATTTCCGCGCCGCTTGTAAACAAGAAAGAGCTGTGGGAAACTTCCGGCCATTGGGACCATTATAAAGAAAACATGTTTATCGCTAACATGGGCGAACACGAAGTCTATGGAGTTAAAGCCATGAATTGCCCCAATGCCATGTTGGTGTTTGGCAGCAGGCTCCGTTCTTACCGCGATCTGCCGTTGCGCTTCTCCGATACAGATATTTTGCATCGCTACGAATTAGCCGGGACGTTAAGCGGTCTTTTGCGCGTGCGCAGTTTCCGTCAGGATGATTCCCATAATTTTATTACCGAGGATATGATTGAGGCGGAATATGCCAGAATTTTTGAGATTACCGAGTTGTTCTACGGGATATTTAATATGGAATACCGTTTCCGCCTGGGAACCCGCCCCGAAGGTTTTTTGGGGGAGACAGAAACCTGGAACAAGGCCGAAGAGGCGTTAAAACGAATTTTAGAGAAAAGCGGCAAGCAATATTCTGTTGAAGAAGGCGACGGTGCGTTTTATGGGCCAAAAATTGATATTCTAATGAAGGATGCGCTTGGCCGAGAATGGCAGACCGGCACCATTCAGCTGGATTTTCAACAGCCCAAGCGCTTTGGCCTGGAGTATGTGGCCGAAGACGGCAGCCGCAAAACACCGGTGGTGGTGCACCGCGTGATTTACGGCTCCATGGAACGGTTTATTGCCCTGCTGATTGAACATTATGCTGGCGCTTTTCCGCTGTGGCTGTCCCCTACCCAAATATCTATTTTGCCGATTTCCGACAAGCAAATCGATTACGCCAAGTCGGTGCGCGAGGAATTGCTTAAGGCGAACGAAAATTTGCGTATTGAGTTAGACGACCGCGCGGAAAGTATTGGCAAAAAAATCCGCGAGGCCACTATGCAAAAAATTCCCTACCAACTGATTGTGGGCGACAAAGAAGTTGAGGCTAAAAAAGTTGCGGTGCGCCTGCGCGACGGCAGCGATTTGGGTCAAATGTCACTTAAGGAATTCCTGCAAAAAATTCAAGATGAAATTAAAGCCAAAAAATAAAACTAACGCCTCGGATTTATCCGGGGCGTTTTTGTAATGGAATTTTTAAGTTAATATCCTGGCGCCGTTTTTGGTTATGGCTACGGTGTGTTCAAAGTGCGCCGACAGCCCGCCGTCTTTGGTGGAAATGGTCCAGCCGTCGGCTTCAAATTGCAAAAAGTAGTTGTGCTGGCAAAGCATTGGTTCTATGGCAATGACCATACCCTCGCGCAAAGTTTCCCCGGCTCCTTTTTTGCCAAAGTTGGGCACGGCCGGGTCTTCGTGCACCTCGTAGCCCACGCCGTGGCCGACCAAATCGCGCACCACGGAAAAACCGGCGGCTTCGGCTGTTTTTTGCGTGGCGTAGGCAATGTCGCCAATTTTATTGCCGGCTTTGGCTTGGGCAATGGCGGCGCTGAGAGATTTTTTGGTGGCCTCAATAAGTTTTTTCGCTTCAACGGAAACATTACCAACCGGCACGGTAATGGCGGTATCGGTATACAGGCTTTTGTATTCCATGCCAATGTCCAGCCCAATAATGTCGCCGGCCTTTAGGATTTTGTCCCGCGAGGGAATGCCGTGCACGACCACGTCGTTAACCGAGGTGCAAAGCCCGGCCGGAAACGGGTTGCGCTTGTCGCCGTAACCCTTAAAGCTCGGCCGGCCGCCGGCCGCGACAATGGCCTGTTCCGCGAATTCGTTTAATTCCCACGTTGAAACGCCTGGCTTGACCAGCCCGGCCGTTTGGTAAAGAATGTCGTGCAAGATCCTGCCGCCTTCGGCAATCTCGGCAATCTCGGTTTCGGTTTTAATTAACCCGCGCTTCATAGGAACGTAATTTAGTTATGAGCCGCGTCCGTGCTTGCGGGATTGAGCCGAGCGTTGAAACTTTCAGGTACGGATATAGCGATTGAAAATACTTAACGACCTGGCTGATATTTTTTTTGTAGTAAGCCACGCGGTTTTTAAGCGCTTTGTTGTTGTCGTCCGGCCGCTTGCTGAATTTGCCTTTAAAATAGGTCGTCCGGCTAGTCATGCGGCGCATAGTTTCTTTCAGCGGAATGGACAAATAAACAAACAGCACGCGCTGGCGTTTTTCCTGGCGCAGCCATTTGGCGACCAGCTTGGCCTCGCCGATCATTTTGGGCGTGCCGTCAAACAGGATTCCCTGGGTTTTGGGCGTCGCGTGGATACGGTCGTGCAGCAGCCTGCGTACCAGTTCGGTCGGCGTCAGCTTGCCGCTGTCGAGAGTTTTATCTAACCGATATTTTTTTCGCAGTTTTTGGTCGTGCTCAAGCGCGCGTAGTTCCCGGCCCATATCAAGGTCGTACAAACGGTATTTTTTAGCTAAAAACGCGCCATGCGTGGCTTTGCCCGCTGCCGGATCGCCTAGCAAGATAATATTTAGCGGCACGCCGGAGGGTTTCATAATCCTAGGACCTGGTTAATTTTTTGGGTCACTTCCTCCACTGACGGTTGGCCATCGACGGTAAAAAATTGGGTTTGCTGTTTTAAGTAATCTAAAACCGGCAGGGTGTCCTGTTGGTATTGTTGCAGCCGGAATTCGATTTTTTCTTTGGTGTCGTCCTTGCGGCCTTCGATTTGCGCGCGCTTCAGTAGCCGCTGGAAGGTTTCTTCCTTGGGCAGATCAATGAACAGCGTCACAAAATTGGTCCGTCCCTGTTTTTTTAGAAATGCCATTAAGTGCTCGGCTTGGCCCACGCGCCGCGGAATGCCGTCAAAAATTACGCCTTGGCCGGCACCGATTTTGCCCAACCGAGAGTCCACAACCTCGTAAAGCTGTTCGTCGTTTAAAAGTACGCCATTATCAATCAAATTTTTTACGCGCTTGCCCAAATCGCTGTCTTCCTGGGCCACTTGGCGCAAAATCCCGCCCATTTCCCAATAAAAAAAACCGAGTTTCTGCGCCAAAATCCTCGCCTGAGTCCCTTTGCCGCTGCCCTGCGGGCCAATGAAAAAGATTGTATTGAGTTCCATGATGGTTGTTAGCCTTTATTTTAACGGATTTTGGATTTATTTTCAAGTTATGGTATAATTTGAGAAAAGTTCACTGATGAAATAAAAATTTGAACGGAATCTTTTTAGAACTTACGGTTATCTTGCTGTTAGCCGGCGGCATCGCGGTGCTGGTAAGTTTTTTTAAGCAGCCCAGCATCATCGCCTACGTTTTGACTGGTTTGATTATTGGTCCTTTGGGCTATTA
>JAGWQI010000095.1 GCA_028870105.1 Patescibacteria group bacterium | reverse complement strand
CGGGTAAGGGAAAAACAAAATGCAAACTAGCTTTATTGCAATTTTCCTAACGGGCCTTTTAACAGGCGGATTGACCTGCATGGCGGTGCAGGGTGGGCTTTTGGCGACCACCATTGCACAACGGGAGGAAACCGCCTACGAAGATAATTTAGAGAAAAAAGCCAAGCGCGGCCATGCTATGCCCATAGTGTGGTTTTTGTTGGCCAAACTTTTAGCCTATACGGTTTTGGGCATGCTGCTAGGCTGGTTCGGCTCATTGTTTGAATTGTCTTTAGCCGCGCGGGTGGTGATGCAGTTTGCGGTCGGGATATTTATGCTCGGTACCGCTTTGGCGCTTTTGGATGCTCATCCGATTTTCCGCTATTTCATAATTCAGCCGCCAAAATTTTTGACTCGGATGCTCCGCAAGGAGTCCAAAAGTAAAGATATTTTTGCCCCGGCTTTGCTTGGCGCTATGACCGTGTTTATTCCCTGCGGCACCACTCAGGCCATGATGGCTTTGGCTATTGCTTCGGGCAGTATTTTGCACGGTAGTACCATTATGTTCGCGTTCGTGCTTGGGACTACGCCGGTATTTTTTTTACTCGGCTACTTTGCCTCCCGCTTGGGCGAGTTTTGGAGTAAAAAATTCTTAAAATTGGCCGCTTGGGCTATTATTGTTTTAGCCGTGTATAACACCAACAACACCATTGCCTTAACCGGTCGGCCTTACACTTTGGGCGACATTGCCAAAGGCGCCTGGTGCGGTTTGTCGTACTGCCAGCCCCGGGTTGTGCCCGCGGCGGCGTCTGACGTTAGTCAGCAGACAATTACTATTGGCGCGTATAGCTATTCGCCCAACAGTTTTTCGGTGAAAGCCGGCAGCCAAGTCAGCCTGCATTTGGTCAATCAAAACGGTACCAATTGCATCCAGACTTTTACTATTCCGCAACTGGGTATCCAGCAGCCGGTGCCTTTAGGAACTTCGGCAGACGTGCGGTTTACCGCGCCGGCGCAAAAAGGCCAACTGGCGTTTATGTGCAGCATGGGGATGTATCGTGGCACGATTTTTGTAAATTAAAGCATGATTACCAAACGAGTGTTTAAAATTAACGGCATGCACTGCACGGCTTGCGCCATGAATATTGACGGTGATTTAGAGGAGGCCGTTGGCGTTAAATCGGCGTCCACCAATTACGCCCGCCAAGAGACGGCGGTGGAGTACGACGATGCCCAGATCGCGCCGGAGGCGATTGTTGAGATTATCAAAAAAACCGGCTATGAGGCCAGTCTGTAATTTGTAGCTTATCACGCGCGGACTTTACCGCGTGTTTTTATTTGTCATCCGGGTCGCTGTACTCTTGCCGGATGGGATTTTTGTGCGTGTAAACGTCGTTTAAGAGCCGGTCGTAATGGAATAGTAAAAATAGGCAAAAGGAGAACGAGATAACCAATAAGGTGGTTAGCGCCATCCGTTTTTTGCTGATTTGGCCGGCGTCGTTATGTTTGGCCAAAAGGTGCGCACTCATAATTATGCCGCCGATTATAATTGTGGCGGCTAGATTCACGAGGCTCCAGTAGGTAAAGTGGCCGCGAGTCCAGTATAAAAATTCGTCGAAGATCAGGGCTAGGGCGCTGCCAATTAAAGTCAGGGGAATGTAGTTGGAAAAAATCCGTTTGCTGAGCAGAATGACAGCTGCGATTAGCAGCAAAAAACCCATGACAAAATGGTGAATATGGTAGCCTCTGATGAATACGGCCGGTACGAAGCCATGGTAAACGAGCCAGAAGATGACGCCGCGTACGGAAAGCACGGTTATCCAGAACGCGAAAAACATCAGCAGAATGCTGCCGGGGGTCAGATTGTATTTATCTAGAAGTTTAACCAGCCGCGAGGTCAAGGTTATTGAAAGCGGGGATCGTTACTAATTTGGTTTTGAGTGGCTTTGGGGCCTGCGTGTAAAACCACGCCCAGCCAGTAGCTAATAAAGCCAATAACGCCTAACACGACTGCAGAAAAGATGATTTGGATAATAATCATAGGATTGCCTTTTGGGGCGACCAACGGGGATTGGGCACCGACTTTCCTAAGAAGTGGTTAACGGTTAAGCTAATGAACTGTGGCCATTTTGAAGATTACGTTTGAAAAATGTGCTAATATATAAATGGCCGTTTATATGAGTTTAGAAATTTTAACAAAGAATAAAATGAACTATCCTGACAGCAAATTGCAATCGTTAAGCCGTATGCTCAAATTGGCGGCTGTTCCAGCCCGGCTTGCCATACTGTTTTACCTACACGATGCTTCTAGCAACGTTACTGGTATTGTAGCATATACCAAGCTATCCCAGGCACTGGTATCATATCATTTATCCAACCTTGAAACAGCCAGACTGGTAGAAGCCGAGAAAAAAGGCAAAGAGGTAAAATACAGTCTGGCCGAAACTGGCCAGCTTTTAGTGTCTTATCTGGTAAAAATTGGCAACCTATAAAAATCGC
>JAGWQI010000028.1 GCA_028870105.1 Patescibacteria group bacterium | reverse complement strand
GCGCCGCCGCGCGCTGTCTATAATTACGTTATTGCTTTAAAAGCGGTAGAGTTGTAAACTATAATAAAGATAGAAAAAAATAATTAAGAAACAAAAAATGCATAAAAATACGTTGCGGGAATTGGCCAAATTCCTGTCCGGCCTGGTTGCCGGCGATTTCCTGGCCGCCTGGTGGATTTGGGCCAAAGGCCTGCTGCCAACGTCCTTTATGGGCATAATGTTCAGTCAGCGCGGGGTCATTGTGGGCATGGTATTTGATGTAATCCTGTTCTGCTTTCTAGTCCACTTTGGCTGGCGAATTAAGGAAACGCCAAAAGACGAGGAGCGACTGTTCCACCGCGTAGCGGGAACGATTTTTGCCATTATCGCCGTACTGCATCTGCTGCGGCTGTTTTTTGGCTGGCAATTTAACTTGTTCGGCTGGGCCACGCCTTACTGGTTGTCCGGCATCGGCACAATTGTGGCGGCTTTTTTGTCGTACGCCAGCTTCCAGCTAACCAAAAAATAATTAAACTCGCTCATGGGCGAAGGACTCACGACCGCCGAGGCGCAACAACGGTTGCGCCGCTTCGGTTTTAACGAAATTAAAGAAAAAAAGCCGGGGGTGTTTTTGAAATTTGCCAAATGGCTAATTTCACCTATCGCCCTAATGCTCTTGGCCGCGGCTTTGCTGTCTTTGGCGGCCAAAAATGTGTTTGATTTTTGGTTCATTTTGGCGCTAATGCTGCTGAATTTCTTTGTCAGCTTTTGGCAGGAAAACAAAGCGGATCGGGCCGTGGAAAAACTCCAGGAAAAGCTGGCCGTACAGGTCAAAACCCTGCGCGACGGCCGCTGGCAATGGCTTAACTCGCGGGAACTCGCGCCCGGAGACGTTATTTCCTTGGGCATCGGCGATATTGTGCCGGCTGATGCCAGCGTCGTAAAGGCCGGCAACCTCACGGTCAACGAAGCCCAACTTACGGGCGAAAGCCTGCCCAAAGAAAAACAGACGGATGACAAGTTATTCTCAGGCTCGTTTTTAACCACCGGCGAAGCCACTGCGGCCGTTACGGCCACGGGTAAAAACACATCTTTCGGCAAAACGCTGCTGCTCGTGCAGAACGTGCGGCGGCGCAGCCTGCTCGAACAGGATATTCTGCGCATCTCCAAATTCCTTTCAGCCTTAAGCCTGCTGGCCGTGGTGGTGTTAACCGCGATCTTAATGGCGCAGCACGCGCCCTGGCTGGACGTACTGCTCCTGGATTTAAGCCTTATCATTGCCGGCATTCCCATTAGCCTGCCCACGGTCATGAGCCTGATTATTGGTTTTGGAGTGCTGGAGCTGGCTAAAAAAGATACCGTTGTCCGCCAGCTGTCGGCGTTGGAGGATCTGGCTAACGTGAACTTGCTGCTGTCGGACAAAACCGGCACCCTGACCAAAAACCAAATCAGCGTTGAGCGGACAATTATTTACGACCAGGCGCTAACCGAAGCCGGCTTAATTAAACTGGCGGCGGCCACGGCCACCCAAGAAAAAAACCCCATCAACCGCGCGGTTATGGGCAAATTCGCCGCGCTCAAGCTCCATAATGATCTCCAAATCGTTAAAGTCATTCCCGGCGATTCATTGCGCAAACGCAGCACTGCGGTAGTAAAAGACCACGGACAACAGTTGTGCGTCAGCATTGGCGCGACCCAAATTATTACCGGCCTGTGTGATTTAAGCGCCGAACTGGCGGCGCGCTTTTCAAGCGACGTCAGCCAGGCGGCGGCGCAAGGCTTCCGTAGCTTGGCCTTAGCCGTGGCCGACGGCGCCCAAGAACAGCACATGCGCCTAGTCGGACTACTGCTCTTGTCCGACACCGTCTTTAGCGACGCCCGCGCGACCATTGAATTTTTAAACACCAACGGCATTGAGGTTAAAATGCTGACCGGCGACAGCCGGGCCATTAGCCAGCGCGTGGCTGAAAATCTCGGCCTCGACGGCGCCGAAGCCAGGATACTGGAAAAAACCGCGCTGGACAAAGTTGATCTCAAAGCCCAGCCGGCCGAGTGGTGGCAAAACAAAACCGTGTTCGCGGAAATCTTGCCGGAAGACAAACTTAAGCTGACCCAAACGGCTAAACGGTATTTCCGCGTGGCCGTCACCGGCGACGGCGTCAACGACCTGCCGGCCATTAAGACCGCGGACGTGGGCATTGCCGTCAGCGGCGCCGTGGACGCGCTCAAAAGCGCCGCCGATCTGGTGCTGCTCAAGCCCGGCATTGCCGTAATCCGCGACGCAGTCTTTGAAGCCAGAAAAATTTTTTCCCGGCTGTACAGTTATTCCGTTTACCGCATTTCTGAAAGCCTGAGGCTAATTGTCACCATTGCCGTCCTTGGCGTGATTTATAAAATTTACCCGCTCACTCCGGTTCAGCTAATCCTGCTGGCGTTTTTAAACGATTTGCCCATTATTTCCCTGGCTTTTAACCGAGTCGCCGTGGCCAACCAGCCGGCTGTCATTAACGTTAAACAGCGGTTCGTCTTAAGCAGCCTGCTCGGCCTGACCGGCGTGGCCAACAGCCTGCTCATGTTTTATTTGGCGACGAGCGTCTTTCATTTGACCCTGCCGGTTATTGAAACGCTGTTCTTCCTCAAACTGACCATTGGCGGGCACATGCTCATTTACGTGGCGCATACCGAAAAACGCTGGTACAAATTCCTGCCCAGCCGGCTGGTAATTGTGGCCACGACCGTCACCCAGCTGCTGGCCACCCTACTGGCGGTCAGCGGGGTATTTATGACCCGCGCGCCGGCCGGCTGGGTCGCGATTATTTGGCTCTGGGCCTTTTTCTGGATGCAAATTTCCGAACTAGTTAAATACGCGCAAAACCACGGCCGCGCGCGCGGCGCAGCCTAAACCAGTGCGCGGTAAATTTCCAGATAGTCTAACAACAAGCGGTTAAACAAAAACTTTTGTTTAACCGCGCGCCGGCCAAGCCGCCCCAGTTTCTGTTCCAGCCGGGGTTTTTTGACCAGTTGAACAACGCGTTTGGCGCATTGGGCCGCGGAGTCCACAATAAAACCATTCTGGCCGTTTTTAATTTGCTGTCTTATGCCGGTGGCGGCGCCGCCAATCACGGCCCGGCCTTTCCACTGCGCCTCGGTCACAGTCAGGCCAAAGCCCTCGCGCAAGGATTTCTGAACCACCACGTCCGCGCCGCGCTGCAAGGCATTAACCCAGCGCTGGTAATCACGGTCCGTTAAGGTCTTCGACCCACGTAAAAACAGGTCCGGATCATTTTGATATTCCATGCTCAATTCACGGTAAACACCTAAAGCTTGTGGGTCATCTTTGGCTTCCATGACGCCTTCCAATACCAGCTGTAGTTTAGGCAACTGTTTTTTTGCCAAATAGTAGGCCTCAATGACCCCGGTGGGGTCTTTCCACGGGTCAAACCTAGAAACTTGCGCCATTACCGGACGAGCTAAATCAATCCCGAACCGCCGAAAATATTTTGTAATCACCGCTTGGCTCAAATCACGGTTCTTTTCCGAAAACGGGTTGATGGCCGGGTAGCTAACCACGGTCGTGGATTTATTCAGCCACCTGGGCCGGTACGCCGGATGGCTTACTATCACCCGCTGAGCTTTGTCCAAAAAAGGCCGCAAGAACTTTAACGCCGATTTATTGGCGGTGGTCAAATCAATATGCAAACGCACAATTACGCTGATCGAAGCCGGTAAAAATTCAATCAAGGGTAAAACCTGCGGATCGTGCAGGACCACGACCGCTTTACCCTTTTGGCTGGATAAATATTTACCCAGTTCCTGCCCCGGCCCGCGTAGCCGGTTTAAAAAATAATTTTTTTCCGGTTCCGATAAAAACCCCCGCTGGCCTTGCAGCAGGTTGTGAATTTTTTTCGTGACAAAAAAGAACCGGCTTGGCTCGCGAATGGCTAACCAACGAGACTTCAGGCCCAAATCCCTTTCTAGAGGGATTTGATTCTTGAGCAATTCGGCTACGCCGCCACCGTTGCCAGTGGAATTAACATGAATAACTTTTAGCCCCCGCAACCGTTTGGCGTTTAAAGTGCACCGACGGTAAATTTGCCGGCCAAATTTGGCGTACGCGCCAAACGACTGCCCATCTGGGTTAAGGCTCAAAAAATTATTCATACCTTATTTTACCACATCGCCAAGAAAGCGGGCTTTACCAATGGCAAAAAATATTTTTTCTCTCATAATTATAAAGTTTTTTAGCTTTACGCCTGGCTAAGCCTTAAACATCGGGGTCTTTGCTGATATACTTAGGTTAGACAATAAAAAATTCTGTTTTTGGCGCGAAACCGACGGACTAACCAAAAAATCCAACCGGCCAGCGCCTATTTTTGCGCCCAAATCCAAAATATGAAACAACTCGTTGCCCTTATTGGAGCCGTAGTGTTAACAGTCAGTCTGGTAGTATTAGGTTTTACTTACAGGCAGGCCCACGAGCAGCGCGCGTCATTGCTGGACGATTTGCAACGCCGCACGGCGCTTTTAGCGGACAGTTTTAAGGAATCGGTCCGCCCCTCGTACTTAAGCAACGCCAGCGCGACCATGCAAAGCCTGCTCGACAAGTTTGCCGGCCGCGAGCGCTTGCTAGGCCTGGCCGTATACGACAACAAAGGCGGCTTGTTTGAAACCTCGGCCGGCTTGTCCCAAGACCTGACCCAAAACGCCGACGTCGCTGAAAAAGCCATGGACTCCGACTCAGCCACCGGCGACTTTGCCAGTACCGACCAGGCGGTTTACGTTTACGCCACTCCCCTGCACGAGGACGAAAAAATTATCGGGGCGCTGGTGGTTTACCAGCGGGCCGATTATATTGGCCAAAGCATAAACGAAACCTGGAAAACCAGCCTGCTGCGCCTGCTCATCCAAGCGCTACTGTTTTCTTTAGCCGTAGTGCTAATTTTGCGCTGGATCATTTACCAGCCGATTATGCGCATGGCCGAAGCCATCCGCCAAACCCGCACCGGCAAATCAGCCGGCAATTCCGCCATGTTCGGCCATGGATTCTTTAAGCCCATCGCCGCCGAAATTAACAAAATGTCGCACAGTTTAATCTTGGCGCGAACCGCGGCCAGCGAAGAAGCCCGGATGCGCCTGGAGAAACTCGACAGCCCCTGGACGGCCGAACGGCTCAAAGAATTTTTCAAGGCTTATTTGCGCGACCGCAAAATTTTCGTGGTCTCTAACCGTGAACCGTACGCCCACAAAAAAGTCAAAAATGAAATCCAGTGGGATGTGCCGGCCAGCGGCATGGTCACGGCACTCGAGCCGGTTATGGAAGCCTGCGGCGGTTTATGGCTGGCCCACGGTAGCGGCAGCGCCGATAAGCTCACCGTGGACAAAGACAACAAGATCCAAGTCCCGCCAGACGATCCCAAATATACGCTAAAGCGCGTCTGGCTGACGGACAAAGAAGTTAAAGGTTATTACGTGGGTTTTGCCAACGAGGCGCTCTGGCCGCTGTGCCACTTGGCGCATACCCGCCCGATTTTCCGCAAAGAAGACTGGCTGGAATACCGCAAGGTCAACGGCAAATTTGCGCAAGTTCTGCTGGCGGAGCTCAAAGACGTGCAACGACCGGTCGTGCTGGTGCAAGATTATCATTTTGCTTTGCTGCCGGCCATGATCAAACACAGCCGTCCGGATGCAGAAATCGGCCTGTTCTGGCACATCCCCTGGCCCAACGCCGAATCTTTTAGCATTTGCCCTTGGCGCAAAGATATTTTAGAAGGCATGCTCGGCGCCGATGTGATTGGCTTCCACACCCAGCAATATTGCAACAATTTTTTTGAGACCGTGGGTAAAGAAATTGAATCGCTGGCCGATTTAGAAAAATTTGCCATTACCCACCAAGGCCATACCGCCCACATTAAACCGTTCCCAATAAGCGTGGCGTTCAACGGCGCCGAGGACAACGCGCCTGAGGCTAAATCCGAATTGCTTGAGCGGCTCGATATAAAACCGAAATACTTAGGCTTGGGCGTGGATCGCTTAGACTACACTAAGGGGATACTGGAGCGGTTGCGCGGCATTGAATTCTTTTTCGACCTGCACCCGGCTTACCGCGAACAGTTCACGTTCTTGCAAATCGCCCCGCCAAGCCGGGAAGGCGTGGAAAAGTACCGGCAGTTCAACGCCGACGTCACCGCTGAAGCCGAGCGTATTAACCGCAAACTGGAAACCGGCAGTTGGAAGCCGATTGTCCTGCTCAAGGAACACCATACCCACGGGGAAATCTACCCGCTCTATCGCGCCGCCAACGTTTGCCTGGTCACCTCGCTCAGTGACGGCATGAACTTGGTGGCCAAAGAGTTCGTGGCCGCCCGCGACGACGAAGCCGGCGTGCTGGTTTTAAGCCAATTTACCGGCGCGGCCCGCGACCTAAAAGAAGCCTTGGTGGTGAACCCCTACAGCGCCGAAGAAACCGCCGAGGCGATTTACCGGTCGCTCACCATGCCGGAATCCGAACAGCACCGCCGCATGAAAAAAATGCGGGACACCGTCAAAAATTACAACATTTACCGCTGGGCCGCGGAATTCCTAAAAGCTCTAACCAGCCAAGGCTAACGCGACCATGGATTACCTTTTTGACCGCTGGCCAAAAATTAAGCGCGCCATCACAAACGCCCAGGGCTTGTTGCTCATGCTGGATTTTGACGGGACCCTTTCACCCATCGCGCCGACCCCGGCCAAGGCCACGCTGCCGGCAACGGTGAAAACGCAACTCAAACACGCGGCCAAACTTATGCCCGTGGCGATTATTAGCGGCCGCCCGCTGGCCAACCTGAAACAAAAAGTTCGCCTCCAAAATTTAATTTACGCCGGCAGCCACGGACTCGAATGGCAAATCGGCAAACAAACGAGCCGCCTAGCCGCGGCCAAGCGCGTCGGCAAACCATTGGGCGCAATAAAACCGTCACTGCAAAAATTAATTCGTGCCTATCCCGGCAGCCTGCTGGAAAACAAGACTTTTGGCTTCGCCATCCATTACCGCGGACTAACCGCAATTAAGGCGGCAAAATTTCAACAAAGCGCCGAACAAATCTTGCGAACGGCAACAAAAACCCGCAACTTTCGCATTTTGAGCGGCAAGAAAATTTTGGAATTGCAGCCAAACTTAAATTGGCACAAGGGCAAAGTGGCCAAAACAATACTTCGCCGCCTGCAACACAAAACCAAACAAAAACTGCTGCCAATCTACGTTGGCGATGACGTAACCGACGAGGATGCTTTCCGTGAACTAACATCCGGCCTGACCATTCGGGTCGGCCAAGCCGCATCCAGCCGAGCAAAATATTTCATAAAAAACCCCGGCCAAATCGCCCCCTTGCTTCGCCGGCTCGTATCCGCGGCAAAGGCGAGCCGTTATTCTTAACTAAAGTATGATATAATACCTATGGTACGCAAACCTGTCTATTGGAGATACAAAAATACCATATTACTCCTTGTCAGTTTGGCGGCGTTTTTTGCGCTCGCCAATAGCCCGGCCGTTAAGTCCGCCATTACCTCCGTCGGGTCGCTTGGGTTGTTCGGGGTCGTTTTAACCGGCATTCTGTTTGTTTCGATCTTCACCGCAGCTCCGGCCGCCGTCATTTTATTCTTCCTGGCCAAACATCACAGTCCGGTGGTTGTGGCGCTCTACGCCGGCTTTGGCGCCGTAATTGGCGATTACTTAATTTTTCGCTATTTAAAAAACAACATCTTCACGGAACTACACGATATTTTCAATAAACTCGGGGGGACCTATTTTTCCAGGCTGTTCAGCACCCCATATTTTTCCTGGGCGCTGCCCATCTTAGGGGCGGCCATTATCGCCTCTCCCTTGCCCGACGAGGTCGGCATTACCATGATGGGGCTTTCCCGGGTCAAAAATTGGCAATTTGCGATTATCAGCTTTACCCTCAACACAATCGGCATATTTTTTATTCTCACCGCCGCGCGGACACTTTAAAACCTGATTCCCTCGCGGTTAAAAACCAAAGAATAAGATACTTGCCCAAACTGAAACAATACGCATTTTCCTGCGTTTAATATTCTGTAAATAAACATTAACCATTAACAACTAATATGCGAATTCAAAAAATGCGCAACACTTTGGCTGTGCTCGCGGCTTTAGCCACGCTCAGCCTAATGTCTGGCGGCCAGGCCCTAGCCGCTAGCGTCACCGTACCGGCAACGGCCAGCGTCAACGCCGACAGCCAAAATGGCTCAAGCGTGGCTCTGCCCGCCTTAACGGTGACCGAGACTGCCGCCGGCGATATTCCGGTCGGCACGTTAACCTGGGCTTTGCCCGCGGGGTTTGTGTTTGACACTTCTTCCGTGGCCAACGTCGCCTACAGCGGCACTGGTCTAATGGGCGACAGCACGGTTTCGTTCCCTGACAGCAACCACGTCCGCGTTAACATCACGGCGACCTCCACCGCCGTCGGCACGCTGACCATTGGCTCCACCACCCCGCTGAAAGTCAAAGCCTCGGCGGGCACGCCCCTAGCCTCGGGCAACATAGCGCTCAGCAGCGGCACAATCACTGGCCTAACCGCCACCAGCAGCTTCGGTACCTTAACCGAAACTTCCGGCGCAGCTAACAAATTAGCGTTTTCCGTTCAACCGCCGGCAACGGTCACTACCAACGCCGCGTTTAACGCCGCGGTCGCTGTGCAGGACCAATTTGGCAATACGGTCACTGGCGATAACGGCCGGGCCGTAACCTTAAGCGTGGTCGCGGTCAACCCGACCACCACCACCGGCAGCCTCAACAACGCCGTCATGACCAGTGTTAACGGTATCGCAACTTTCAGCAACCTAAGTTTCACCGCCGACGGTACCATTAACCTACAAGCCAACGCCTCTGGCCTAACCTCGACCAGCAGCAACAACATTACTTTCTCTACCACGTCTACCGGCGGCACGGGGACAACCACCCCACCGTCTTTAACCTGTGGGCTGCAAAACGGCATGCTGGTCAAACTGGGCGATTCGCCTACGGTTTACATGGTCGTTAACTGCGTCCTGCGGCCGTTTAATTCCGCTGCTATTTTCCACGCTCGCGGCAAAAAATTTGAAGACGTCCGCGACATTGAAGGCGAAGACGACCACTACGCCTTTGGTCTTCCCGTTGGCCAAGGTAATGACAACAACAGCACCATTATTACCCCACCGGCCAGCAGCAGCACACCCACAAGCCTAAGCCCCTCTACTACCCCGCCGAGCCTGTCCAACTTGCCGGACGGCAGCGTGGTTAAGGTACCAGGCGACCCAACCGTGTATCTGGTCTCCGGCGGCGTCCTGCAGCCCTTTACTTCACTGAACATCTTCCGGGCCCACAAAAAGAGCTTTGGCGATATCCAAACCATCACCCAACAGCAACTAAGCTCCCTTACAGTCGGCTCTCCGGCTACCTTCCCGGACGGTACCCTGCTTAAAGGGCCCAATCACACCGTCTACGTAGTTAAGGGCGGGCAGCTCTACGGCATTCCGTCGATGTCCGTGTTCGATAATCACGGCTGGAAACTGCAAAATATTATGCAGGTCCAGCAGCAAGACTTAAACTCCGTCGAAGTCGGCGGCGTGGAAGACTAGCCAATTTTCCAAAAACTCCCTAAGGCTATCCGCCTTGGGGAGTTTTTTAATTTTAACAACGTAACCGAGCTGGTATTAATCAGCTCCGCATTTTCTTAAACAAAACTCATTACTTCTTAGAAAAAGGTTAGATTAGTCGAAAAAAAATAATTTTGTTATACTGAAACAACAATAATCGCCGCCCCATTCGGCGAAAGGAGAATGACAATGATCATCATCCATGATAGCTTTGTGTGCAAACCCGGTCAGGCCTCCAAAGCCGCCAAGCTTATGAAGGAAGTAATGGCTCAGAATCCGCACCTGGTCAATATTATGACCGACCTGACCGGCCAATATCACCGTATGATTATGGTGACAAAGTACGACAATTTGGCCGCTTGGGAAAAAGCCCAGGAGGCCTACATGAATCCCAGCGAAGAAATCAAGCAGCAAACGGCCAAACTAAGCAGCTTCCAGGACATGTATACCACCGGCCGCCGCGAAATTTTTAAAACTTGGTGACCATGAGTAATTCCCCGGCCATCTCTCCCGTGTCTCACGCCTGCGTGGCGCTGCGCTGGGACGACAAATTTATCCTCACTGATCCAGTCGGGTCAAACGGCCTGTTCTTGGGCCTGCCCGATGCTGATATGATTTTGCTGACCGACGTCCATCCCGATCATTTCGACATTCAAACCCTGCGAGCGTTAATTAAAGCGCAAACCACCGTGGTTTTGCCGCCGGCCGTGGCGCAGCAGTTGCCAGCAGACCTAAAGACCAAAAACGCCGTGCTGGCCAATGACGAGACAAAAACTCTCTCCGGATTTCAAATCGCAGCCGTGCCCATGTATAACGTACCGCAAACGCCGAGCTCCTTCCACCCCAAGGGCAGGGGCAACGGCTACGTCATTGAAAAAGACAGCCAACGGGTTTATATCTCTGGTGACACTAGCGGCACGCCGGAAATGAGAGCACTAAAAAATATCGACATTGCCTTTGTCTGCATGAATTTGCCCTACACCATGGACGTACAAGAAGCGGCCACGGCTGTGTTGGCGTTTAAGCCTAAGCAAGTAATTCCCTACCATTACCGGACGCCGCAAGGTTTTAGCGATACCGCGGAATTTAAACGCCTGGTCAACAAAGGCGACCCGGATATTCAAGTCAATTTACTCAACTTTTACCAAAAACACTAGCCTGTTGAAACAAAAAACCGAGCTTGGCGTTATATAAATTGTAAACGGCCAAAAGATTTGATAAAATAAACCCAACAATTAACCACAAAGCAATGAAAAAGTTCCTATTCGCGGGCGCGGCCGCGCTGCTGCTGGCAGCCGGCTGCAACAGCCAAACCGCCAACCAGGCTCCGACCAACCAAAACACCGGTCAGAGCCAGACCCAAACCAGCCAGCAGTCCGGTTCTGAAGCCGACGTTTCGGCCAAAAACAATTCCAATGCCGCGCTCAACTCTTCGCTGAGCGGCATTGACCAGCAGATGAACGGACTAAACTCAGATTCAGCCAACGTCGATTCGAGCATGAACGAACAAACCGCCCCCTAAGCCCCAAAATAATAATTAATTCTCATACTGCCATGAACAAACAATTTTACGCAATTTCCGCGGCAGCCTCGTTGGTGCTGCTGGCCGCCTCGGCTCTGCCAGCCTCGGCAATGCTCGGCAGCCGGCTAGACCTAAACGCCACTGGTACTGTTGCGGTCCAGCTCGATACCCAGGCTCGCATCCGCGCCAATACCCAAATTCAAGCCCGCATTACCAAGCTCGACGCTGTACAGGTTCGCATCAACCAAATGAGCCGAGTCAGCACCGAACAAAAAACCATGCTGAACGCGGCTATCCAGGCGGCTATTAGCGACATGACTAATCTGCAAGCCAAAATCAACGCCGACACCGACAACGCAACTTTAAAAGCTGATATCCAGTCAATCACCAAGTCCTACCGCATTTACGTGTTAGTGCTGCCGCAGGCCAACATAATGGCGGCGGCTGATCGGACCCTCAACGTATCAGGATTACTGAACGATCTCAGCGCCAAGCTCCAAACCCGCATCGCGGCCGCGCAAACCGCTGGCCAAAGCACCGCCTCGCTCAGCGCCTCGCTGTCCGAAATGAATGCCAAAACCGCGGACGCGCAAGTCCAAGCCAATGCCGCTATTAGTGAAGTTGCCAACCTCAAACCCGACAACGGCGACAAGACTGTGTTCCAATCCAACCTGTCGACCTTAAAGGACGCACGCGCCAAAATTCGAACGGCCATGCAAGATCTAGTCGCCGCGCGCCAGGACGCCGGCACCGTTGTTCGCGCCCTAATTGCCATGAAAGTGCAGACTTCTGGCAACGCCAGCAGCACCGCGCAGTAACAAGGCTTTCGCAAATAACGTGTTTAAAGGCTCAACCAAAAGTTGAGCCTTTAAACTTGTGTTATACTCAGCTTATGGGCAACCAAACTGAAACAAAAACCAAACGCCCCCGGCACCTCTGGCGTTGGCTGCTAGCCGCCGTGGCCGCTTTGGTCATCGGCCTGGTCGGTTCATTCAAC
Source organism: Patescibacteria group bacterium (assembly GCA_028870105.1). Classification (GTDB taxonomy): domain Bacteria; phylum Patescibacteriota; class Doudnabacteria; order UBA920; family UBA920; genus JAJYJE01. The sequence goes on along the minus strand of JAGWQI010000028.1, from coordinate 1,095 downwards.
CTCCGGCGCGACGCCGGACATTTTACCACCCAACCAGATTCCGTCCAAGTCAAATCAGCCCAGCTGCCGGCCGCCTCTGAGCCACCGCAGCTGGATACCGCGGCGTACGATTTAAAGCTGCTGCAAATCGCCAACTTGCCGCCGCCGGCGACATCGTCAGCATCGTCATCAACACCAACGTCCACCACAAGCGTCGCATCAAACCCGCCTGCCAGCGGATGGCCCGTAAAAACCGTCTACCCAAATTACGGCGCCCTGTTGCCGTTTCATCGTATTGTGGCCTATTACGGCAATTTATACTCCACGGGCATGGGGGTTTTGGGCGAGTATCCGGAAAATGTCATGCTCGATAAATTAGCCGGCGAAGCGGCCAAATGGCAGGCGGCCGACCCAAGCACACCGGTCATTCCGGCCTTGCATTATATTGCGGTCGTAGCCCAAGCCGGACCGGGCAAAACCGGCAAATACATCGCGCGCATGCCTGACAGTGAAATCGACAAAGTCCTGGCCATGGCGCAAAAGATTAATGGTCTGGTCTTCTTAGACGTGCAGGTCGGGCAAAGCAACGTCCAAACCGAAGTGCCGCTGCTGGAAAAATATTTAAAACTGCCTAACGTGCACTTGGGAATAGACCCCGAATTCGCCATGAAGGCCGGCCAACGGCCGGGCACGGCCATTGGCACTCTGGATGCCAAAGACATCAACTTTGCCGCCCAGTATTTAGCGAAGCTCGTAAAAGACAACAACCTGCCGCCGAAAATTTTGATAGTGCACCGCTTTACCAATCCCATGCTGACGAATTATCAAGACATTAAGCCTTTGCCGGAGGTGCAAATTGTCATGAATATGGACGGCTTTGGGGGCCAAGCCAATAAACTTAATACCTATCGGCAGTATATTGCCAAGCAGCCCGTGCAGTTCACCGGGTTTAAGTTGTTTTACCACAACGATGCGGCGCGCGGCCCCATGCTCACGCCCGAGCAGCTGCTAAAACTCTCGCCCATCCCGGTCTATATTCAATACCAATAAATTTTGTAGCTATGCCGATTTTTTATTCGCCGGGGCCAATAGTCGATTCTTTGCAGGATTAACCCC
>JAGWQI010000027.1 GCA_028870105.1 Patescibacteria group bacterium | reverse complement strand
TTTGCAGAAGGAGTCTTAAATTCGCTTTGGGTGGGAAGACTTGGGGCATTGTAGCCAATTTCCCGCGGCTTGCGAAATGACTTAAAAAAATGGGCGATCTCCATTCGAAGCGCCTGTCTTTCTGCTTCAATACCCATTATTTCCCTGTCTAAATCATCCATTTTGGTGTTAATATTATAGCAAATTTTGGGTAAAAAATCCATTAAATTAACAGACATTTTTTGGCTTATTTAAGGCAAATTCAAAGGCTCAACCTCGGGTTGAGCCTTTGAAAATTTTGAAGCATCAGTTATCAACAATTCTCTGTCCAACATAAGCGGACAGTTGTTGCGGTTATCTCAATTCGGCGTTATAAATTTCCTTAGTCTGCTGGTAAAGTTTATTTTGCAGCGGTTCGACTTCTTCGGTTTTTAGCGTACGCTCGGGGCTTCTGTAGACTACGCGGTAAGTGTAACTGATTTTATTGTCGCTAAATTTTTTGGCGTTCTCGTATTTGTCCAAAAGTTCCACCTGTTCAATTAAATCGCCGCCGATTTCGCGAATGAGATCAAAATAATTGTTGGGTACAAAGCTTTTATCAACAATAAAAGAAATGTCGCGGGTAATGGGCGGGTACTTGCTGACTAGGGCAAACTTTTTGCCGAGCTTTAATTGCTTAGTAACGCGCGGGTCCTGGCTCCACAGCAAGCGGATGTCGGGCAAATCCATGCTGACAATCGCCAAACGCTCCAGGCCAAAACCAAACGCCCAGCCGGTCCAATTGGAAGAATCAATGCCAAACTTTTCCAATACCGAGCCTTTTACTACCCCGCAGCCGACTACTTCCACCCATTGGCCGCCGATTTCCACTTCCATTTCTAAAGACGGATCCGTGTAAGGAAAGGTGTCTTTGTTCAGCCGGTATTTTACAGCCGGGCCGAATACGGCTTTGGCAATGTTCCCCAAAGCCTCTTCTAAATCTTTTTGCCCAATGGTTTTTACGGCTTTTGGGGCCAGATACCAGCCGTCAATCTGGTGGAAAACGTTCATGTGCTTGCGATCGATCTCGTCCTTGCGGTAAACTTTGCCAAAGCTAAAGCTGCCGACCGGCTCGCCTTTCGCGATCCGTTGTTTAATTTCTGGATCGTTAACGTAGTAATACCACATTACCGTGGTGTGGGTGCGCAAAATATTTTTGTCGTCGACGTAGTAGGTGTCGCTTTTGCTGCGCGCGGGATGGTCGGCCGGGAAATCGAACAAGTCAAAGCTAATGTCCGCCGGCACGATTTCCGGCGTTTGAATGATATCTAAATCTTTAAAGTAATCCGCGGACAAGATCCGGTCGACAATTTCCTTAATGGGGCTACCTTCGGTGCGCGAAAGATCCGGCATACTTAAATACCGCTTGATGCGCAAGGCTTCAAAGTCGGTGCGTTTTTCCAGTCCTTGGCGCAGTTTTTTTTCGTCCCCCGTGGAAATAACAATATTTTGTCGCATAGCATTAAAAGGTAGTAAGTGGAAAGTAACAAGTATTAAGCCCTATCTGGGCCTTTAAAATGTTTAATACTTTCTACTCATCTTAGCATTCCCGGGTGAAATTGGCTACCAGGCTTTACGTTATTCTTCAGCAGCATAATCCCCTCCCCCGGTTCCTTGGACAGGCCAAGTTCAAAAGCCGCGCAGACCATGCCCTGGCTTTCCACGCCGCGAATCCGGGCTTTGCCTAAGACGAACGGCTCATGCGCCTCAGAATGGATATTTTGGGTGATTTTCGCGCCGGGCAAAGCCAGCGCGACCACATCGCCGGCTTGAAAATTAAACGCGCCGCAGACTATGGGTTCAATTATTTGCCCCCCGACGTCGGCCTTCACCAGCCGCAAGCGGTCGGCGCCCGGATGTTTTTGGATTTCTAAAACTTTGGCTGCGACAATGCCGGGAAACTCGCGGTTTGCGGCCGGTTTAAAAAATCGGCCGATAAAATTGAAAATCGACATCGAAAAAAATAATTAATAAGTAGTACATTCTAGCTCGTTGCACAAATAGCCCGTGGTGCCGGGATCGGGATTGTCGAGTGTGGCCTTGAGGGTAAAAGCGTCAAAAGTGACGGAAACTTGATAGGCATAATCAGTCCCGGTTTTGGGGTCAACGGGAATCTGGCCAATGTAGTTGGGTACCAGCGCGGTTTTGTACTTGGTCGCGCTGGGAAAAACGTAAGTCTGGTTGCCGGCGACGTTGGCGTTGGAGTAAAGCAGAAATGCGGTTCGCAAGGTTTCCAGATCAGTTTTGCGCTTGTCGTCGTAGGTTGCCGCCTGGTCGGCCGCCAAATCTTTCTGAGCGTCCGCGGCGTGCTTCTTAATTATTTGTCCCGCGACTTCGCTGAAAAACGACAACGTAAAATCGCTGCCGTCCTGGTTTAAACTATAGCCGTAAACGTAAGGGCTTTTGTTAATCGGGTCGTTGGGGTTGGTGGCTACGCGCAGGTAGGGCTTAATTTTGGTGAACATGTCGGCGAACGAGGAAGCCTGAGGGTAAGCCTTAATGTCTTGGTAGTATTTTATTAAGGCAATACCCACGTTTTTAATGGTAGCGCTACGCTGGGCGTCTCGGTCTTGTTGGGCGTTTAAGGACGTGTCTAAGGTGCTGGTTGGCGAGCTGCTGGCCACAGTACCTGTGTTTGGCAAGGTACTGCTCGCGGTGCTGCTGGCCACGTTCTGGTTGGGAGGGGTAAAATTGTACAAACTTATTAAGTATTCACCCAAGGTTTTGATGGTTGGCGGGTGTAAGCCGAATTGCAGCATTTTGGCGTTGGTTTGCGCAATTTGGTCGCTGCTTTCTTTTTTGTCGGTTTTAAAGTCATAGCCGCCCTTAATGTAGTCGGAATCAGTATATTTTTTGTCCGGTCCGGTATTGGCGTTTAAAGGGTCGCTGCCAAACACGTGGACTTCGTCGCCGTCGGAGAGGCCGTCATTGTCGGAATCGGGGTTGTTAGGATCGGTGCCAAGCTTAAACTCTTCCGCGTTGGTCAAGCCGTCGCGGTCGGGGTCGGCGTCGGGGCCGCACAAATTCTGATCGGTACAAGTATCGATACTAAAATATTTTTGTAGCCAGGTCGCGGGAAAAGCCGCAACCGTGCTGCTGGCCGCCGGCGTAGTTGTGGCTTGTTGGGACTTAACCGTTTTGGGCGGGTTTTTAACTACAATATCGGATAACCCCGGGGTGCTTAAATGTTGCAGCCAAATGTAAACGCCGATGCCAGCCGCAATCAGCGCTAACGCGCTCAGGCCGTACCATAAAAATTTTTTATTGAATCCGGTTTTGGACGTTGGTGTTCCCGACTGGGGCTGGACAATTTTTAAACTAGGCTCGACCAGTTGGTCGGCGGAGTTTTGTTTGGGCATGACGTTAAAAAACAGGTAATCTTCACCCGCCGGGTTTTGGTTGCCGCCGCTGACTGGGTTTTTTGTTTGGTCGCCTTCGGCCATATTATTGTCGGTTTTGTTTTTAATACCTTTAGACCTTGAGATTTAAAAAGAATTCGATGCTTAAGAAAAATAAGACCAGGCATAGCCCCACCCACCAAAAAAGTAATCCCTGGGCGAGAAGTAAAAAGCAGACTACCACCATCAGGCTAAGCAGGAAAGCTTGGCGAAGGCTGGCGCTTAAATCCAGCACGAATAATTTTGGCATCAGCCATTGGCGTACGCCTAAACCGGCGATGGTCAGCAGACTTAGGCAAAACAGAAATAAGCTCAGATAAAAGAATAAGAACGTCGTTTTAGAGGTGCTACCGGGATCCGTTAAGGTGATAATGCTCGCTAGTGAAAATCCGGTAAGAATTACCGAGATAACCATGAGCATCACGAGTTGTCTGCTTGTTTTGAACATATAAATTATACCACGTTTTTTGTAATGTTGCTAATTATTTATCCCAACCGTTCAAATGCGCAGGGGTGCTTCTTGGTTTTTGCGTGTTCTTCGTTGAACAAATCGTATTTGACCGTGTGAATAATTTTTTCAATGCTTTCAAGCAGTCGGTGCTTTAGCTTATCGATATCGGCCTGACCCGCCGGATCTTCGTTTAAGAATTTATTGTCTTGTAAGTACCAGTAACTAAGGCCGGAAACTTTTTCGCCTAAAAATTCCTCGGCAGCCCACTGGTAAACGTGTAATTGGTCTAAATCGTTTTTTTCGTTTTTTGCCGGGATTTTTTCACTGGTTTTATAATCCACAATCTGCAAGCCGGTGGCGGCTGTGTCAGCCCGATCGATTTTGCCGGTAAATTTATATTCCCCTAAAGGCAGGTAGAATGACTGCTCTAAGTATTTTGGGTCGCAAGAATGATGCTTGGTGTGTTCGTAAAATATTTTTAGAAGCTGTTTGCCTTTTTGCCGATAATCCAGCTTTTGTTTTTTATCTTTATACCATTCGTCGATCCAATATTTTTCGTACAGCTCTTCTAAAAATTCCAGTGTTCCAATCTCGGCTTGGCCAGGCATCTTGCCGAACAGGTCTTGTTGCGACTGGCCCTTGCGGGCGCGGTAATCTTTTAAATACAACTCAAAGACCTTGTGTATGGTTTGGCCGAAGCTAAAGTAGGCGCTACCGGGGCCGGGCAGCTTTAAGTAGTATTGGAATTTGTATTGTAGCGGGCAAGTTTCAAACGCTTTGAGAGCGGAAAAAGAAAAGGTCTGCGGCAGGATTTGGTAAACCTGGTTGGTTTTTGTCGGGCCAGGAAAAAATACTTTGCCCGTGGCTTGGCTAGAAATATTGCTGGGCACGAGCTTGGTTTCCTGCAAGAAAATTGAGGGTTTTTTGGTTTTAGCGCCGCCATAATCTTTGGCCCAACTTAAGTGTAGTCCAGTTTTGGCGCGCGTTAAGGCAACGTAAAACAAGCGTCGTTCCTCTTGGAGATGGAAATCCCCTTCCGGCAAAATATCTTTTATAAGCGGGACTGGGATTTCAATTTGGTCGTTGCGCGCCCGCGTCGGGAATCGTTGGTCGACTAGATTGGGGATAAATACATGCGCGAACTCAAGCCCCTTTGCTGAGTGGACGGTTAAGACCTTGAGGCTTTCCGGTCCCTGGTTGGGGTCAAATTTAATTTGGCCTTCGTCGCCCGCTTCCATTTCTAAGTTAAGCGAGTGCAAAAAATTATGCAAGCTTTTGTCGCTGTTGTCCGCCACAAAACTTTCGATCTTTTTATAAAATTGCTCCAGTAGTTCGCGATTTTCCGCGTTTTCCAGGGTTTCTTCTTCTAAGTCGTCTTTTAAATTTAAGTCATTGACTACGGCAACAAAAGTTTCGTTGGCGGCTCTTTCTTGTGCCAGCTTGGCATGGCCGTGCATCAGGCCCAAAATTTTTTCGATAGATCTCTGTGCGGCCTGTCCCAGCGCGGGCAGCGCTGGTGCCCCAACTAAGGTTTCGTAGAGGGATAAAGTTTTCTTTTCCGCGTTAATCAATAAAGTGGAAACGTCCTTGGGCTGGAGGCTGAATTGCTTAAAGCCGAGCACGCGGTAAAGGGCAAAAGAGTCGTGAAAATTGTTAAGGCATGACAAATAAGCAATTAAGTTTGCGATAAGCGGTTTTTTGTAAAGTCCGGTATTGGCCACAAAATTATGAGGGATGCCGTGTTTGGCCAATATTGGCAGCAGTTCGGCGGCCGCGGAGTTGCTACGGAGCAGTACCGCGAAGTCATTCCAGCTCAAGGTCGGGTCTTGGGTCTTTAGCGCGTTAACTTTTTGAGCTACCTGGTGCAGTTCCTCGATTTGGTCTTTGCCTTCCAAAACCTCAACCTCGCCTTTGACTGGGCCGGATGACTTGAGGCGCTTGTTGATTTTTAGCTTAACCTCCAACCGATCGGGATTGTTGGCTTGGATAAAGTTGTAAGCTAAATCTAAAATTTTCTGCCCGCTGCGGTAATTTTGGTTCAGCGTGACTTGTTTTAGACTTAAAAATTCCTCTTGGAATTTTAGGATGTTGGAGACGCTGGCGCCGCGGAATTTATAGATCGACTGGTCATCGTCGCCAACCACGGTCAGGTTTTGGTCCTGGCCGGCCAGCAGCTTGACTAGCTGGTATTGAGCGAAATTGGTGTCCTGGAATTCATCTACTAGGAGGTATTTGAATTTTTTTTGGTAAAAATTCAAAATTTTAGGGCGCTTGTTAAATAACTGTAACGCGTAGCCGATCAGATCGCCAAAGTCTAAACGGTTGCTGTCGAGCAGCAGTTTTTGGTAGACAAAAAACGCGTTGGCAATTTCTTCTATGCGCCCGGCTTCAACAGGATCGGCCGGCGCGGGCGGCGCGTCGCTTTGGCCGGAAGTTTTTGATTTTTTTGGCTTTTTTGTCGCCGGCATTTCGGAATTTTCGCGATTGATTTTCAGGCCTTCGGGGGTGTCAGTGGCCAGCTTAAGTTCCTGGGCGTAGTTTAAATAGTTTTCCGGGGTGATTAGTTCATCTTTGCATCGGGAAAAATGCTTAAGCAGAGCGCTAATAAATTTTTTGGGGTTACCCATTGGCCGGTAGTAATCGAGTTGGAATTGTTCAAGGTTATTGTGCACCATAACCCAGCCTTGGGTGTCATCGAGCAGCTTAAAATCCCCGGGTAGGCCAATGTCTAATCCGTGCCGCTCGAGGATGCGTTGGCAAAAACTGTGGAAAGTCGAGATCCACATGTCGTGGTAGCCCAAAGGCAGGAGCAGATCCAGACGTTCTTGCATCTCGCCCGCTGCTTTTTCGGTAAAGGTTAGCGCCAGGATTTCATCGGGTTTAGCCAGATTTTGTTCAATTAAATAAGCAATGCGTCTGGTGATGACCGTGGTTTTGCCAGTGCCGGCTCCAGCCACGATTAAAAGCGGCCCGCTGCCATGCGTGACCGCTTGAGCCTGTTCCTTATTGAGATTATCTAACAAGTTCGTCATTGGTTCGGAGTGGATTTAAGCGGTAGTATTTATCCCCTTTATTTGTCTTGTCCTTTGTCTCTTCAATCAAGCCCAATTGCAGCATGTTTTGCAGCCAATAATTAAACTGGTGATTATTCGCGCGCTCTGAGCTTCCGTTTTTTTGGCTATGGTCGTTTAGTGTTTCTACCGCTTCGGTTAAAGTAAAGTTGTTTTGCCCAAACTTTGGGAATAGCTGTTTGTAATAACTTTGGCACTGCGTTTTGGTGCGCTCCGATACGTCCTTGTTAGTTTTATCCCTGGGTTTTAAGGCGATGATGTACTTGCCATTGCTATTTATTTGGTACTCAATCAGACCTCTGCTTTGTAACGCTTCCAATAATCTGCCAATCCGCCATTCGGGACGGTAGTCAAAAATATTGAGCAACTCGGCTTCTGAAAATTCTTGCCCTTCATCCCTAAATTTTTTTGCGTAGCCAAGGGAAAATTTTCCGACCAAAGTTTTTATATGTTCTTGAGCCCAGAAATCAATTCCCTGTTCTGTCGCGTTAAGTCGGGAATCCCAAGCCATATCCATAGTCGTCATTTGTGGCGGTTTTTAATAAGGTTCGACCGTGATTTTAAAATTATTCGTTGTGTTTCTTTAGCGCTGCTCGGCCCCGTTCAGTTAAACGTAAATTTCCTGCCTGCCTCTCCACCATTTCGTTTTGAATCAGTTCGTCTAATTTTTCGACAACTGAAAGATTGTCTATGTGGTTTAATTGTCGTGCCAATTTGCCTTCGTTAAGGGTTGCCGGCAAGCCTTGCGGCTCGCTGCCGATAGCCCGGAGCAAAATGGCTTCTAACAAGTTGTACGGGTTATGCCGGTTGTTTTTTTCCAACGGCGTTCGGGCGCCATTTTCGGTTGCCGCGCCGCGTTGTTCTGTTTGGGGTTTACCTACAAAATGTACTCCAGTGTGATGAATGCTCTGTTTTTTTTCGGGTCTTATGCCTTTTGTCGGACGATTCCAAAATTCACCACCGTTTTGCTTCATATATTATTTGTTATTTTTAATAAAATTTGCCCATTGTTTCCATAAATCCAGGCCCTCGTCTTTATACTTGACCCAAAACTCCGAAGGGTTAACAATACGGACCTCTTGGTATTTTTGCAGATTTAGCAGCGCGTTGTCCGAGGTGATTAAATAATCCGCCTTGGCTTCCACGGCACTTTCTAAGATTTTATTGTCCTCAGGGTCGGAGACCACGCGAATCTGCCGACGGTTCTGCACCCAGTTGATTTGCGCAAATAAATTATTGAGCTGTTTTTCGTAATCAACATTATTTATGAGTTGCCGGCTAATAAGTTTGTTCTCGCGCAGGGTTTGGCGGTTGGCGTAGGCCTCCAGTTCGCCGGCAATAACTGCGTCAATGATCTTTTTTTCGTAAGAGTACTCATCCCGAAAGCCATTTATAAGTACGTTGGTGTCCAGGACGATTTTCATTTGATTTTTTCGTAGCTATAAACACTGGACTTAGGTTCGTTTAAAATTGAGCCCTTGATAAGCCTTTTTGCCAACAAGCTATCAATGATCGACTTTATACCATCTTTATTGTTTATATAATCTTGCGCGTTGATAGTAAATCTGTCCTTATGAGCTTTTAAAAACCGAGATTCTTCATAAGTTGGGTTGCGGTCGATGCCGACTTTTCCTGCGGTTACATCTACTTTTTCCGGCTCCGACCCAATATATCTGCTCGGGTCTTTTTCTAAGTCATCTGGCATAATTTACTTTCTCCCACCTTTAATCGGCATTAAGAATTTTCTGGGGTTTTCATCCAAATCAATAAAGTAGTCGGTGACTTCTTTAATTTTGCCGCTGCAGGATTTACCAAAAGCCAGGGTTTCCGTGAACTGGCCGGACATTTGCAGGTATTCCAAGAGCGGCAAATAGTCGCCGTCGCCGCTGCATAGCACGACCACGTCTAATTTATTCATCATTTTAACAATGTCCATGGCAATGCCGACGTCCCAGTCCCCTTTTTGGTGTCCGCCAGCAAAAGTTTGCAGTTCTTTTATTTTCACTTCAAAGCCGGCCTTTTCCAAGGCCTCAAAAAACGTATGCTCCTCGGGCATATCGGCCTTAACCACGTAAGCTATGGCTCTAATTAATTTGCGGCCGGCCACGGCCGCGTCCAGCACTTCGTTAAATTTGACCCGCGCGTTATACATATTGCGGGCGCTGTAGTAAAGATTCTGCACGTCGACAAACACGCCAACGCGCTGGTCCGGGTTTCGAATAGACATAATTTGGTTTTAAAATTAATAAGAATTAATCTAGCAATTTTTGTTCGCCGGTTTTTTCCGCTTCCAGCTCCAAATTGGCCGCGTTGCCAATGCTGACTTTCAGTTTGGCAAAGTCGTTGGTCACCGTGCCCATAGTGTTGCCTGCGTTTTTAATGTGATTGCCCAAAATTTCCAGGTTGCGGCCGAATTTGTCGCTTTCGGTCTTAATGCCCGTTATCATTTTTAAAATTTCTTGCGCTTTTTTGTTAATTTCCTGCCCGCGCAAGCTAAGCATAATATTGCGAAGATAAATATACATCGTATTTGGCGACACGGGAATTACGGCTTTGTTGCGGCAATATTCAATTATGTCCTCGGCCTCAATGACTTCCTGGTAAATGCCTTCGCTGGGCACGTACATTAGCGCAAAATCAAACGTGCCTTCCTGGGGCAAAATATATTTTTTGGCAATCTCGTCCACGCGTTTTTTAACGTCTTTTAAGAATGCCTTTTTGAGCATTTCGGCCGATTCGTCGTCTTTGGCCTCCTTGTAAAGCCGAAAGTTTTCCATGGAGAATTTGCTGTCAATCGACAAAATCGTATCGCCTATCATGATGCAGGCGTCCACGGTTTCGCCGTTTTTAAATCGGTATTGGATTTTAAAATTGTTTTTGGGCAAAATTTGGCCGAGCATGTTTTCCAGCATTTCTTCGCCAAAGTTGCCGCGCATTTTGGGGCTGGCCAAGGTTTCGGACAAGCGCCGGATGTCCGGACCGATTTGGCTGACGCCGCCAAGCTCTTTGGACAGCGCGCCAATGACCCGAGCGGCGTTATCGAGCCGCTCGTTAATGGCTTTTTGCGTTTCGTCGATGGATTTTTGCATGCCCTCGCGCGTGGCTTCGGTGCCCTGCTTAATGTCGCGCATCCATTCCATCATAACCTTTAGTGATTGGTCGTCCGCGGGTTTTTCGGTATTTTTTTTAAGTTCAAATAAAAAATAAAGGACTACACCGAAGGCAAGCACAAATAAGGCCGAAATAACCAAAAGTATAGTTTGATTCATGGGTTCATTATAACAAACATCGTTATTTTTAGCCACAAAATTGGGCTCTTGACAAATTAGCACTCTCGGGTGTAGAGTGATAATAGGTATCATTAAATCCGAAATTTCAATATCGAAATACGAAAAAACCGTAATTCCAAAATCAAAAATCGTTTTGATTTTAGTGATTGGAATTTAAAATTTTTTCGAATTTCGAATTTTGAGTTTCGATATTGGAGGCAATATGCCTTTTGATTTAATTCCCCGTTCGTTTTTAGGCCCGTCCCGCTGGCAGAATTGGCTGGACGACGAAGCCGATTGGTCCAGCTTTCTCCCCTCTTCCGGCCTGACGGTCTCCGAAGACGACAAGCATGTGTACGTGGAAGCGGCCGTGCCCGGACTTGATCCGGACCGGGTCGAAGTCACGTTCGACAAGGGCGTCCTGTGGGTTCGCGGCAACCAGTCCCAAGAAGACAAAGACGAACACAAGAAGTTTTACCGCAGGGCTTCAAGCGCGTTTTCTTACCGCGTGGCCGTGCCCGGCGAAATTGATAATTCCAAAGAGCCGGAGGCTACCTGTAAAAACGGCGTCATGAAAGTAACGTTTGCCAAAGTTCCACAAGTCCAGCCAAAGAAGATTGCGGTAAGAAAAGAGTAGGGCTGCCGAATTTGCCGAGGGGGGTGGCCTGGCCCGCCTGGCGGGCCAGGCCACCATGCGCCAAATTTGTGTTAGCAAACGTAAAAATTGTGGTATAATATTAATACCTTCGGGGTCAGGTGAGTCTCGCCAAAGGCGCGGCAAGTCCTAATCGGTGGTACAGCCCACGATCCGCTTATGGCGGAATGATCCGGTGCAATTCCGGGGCCGACCGTACAGTCGGGATGAAAGAAGGCCGATTTTTTTGCTATCCCCGAAGCGCGGGGTTTTTTATTTGTAATTATGTTTACCGGAATCATAGAAAATTTGGGTCAGCTTAAATCCCGGCGCGGCGCGGCTTACGCGTTTACGGCGGGTGCGGGTTTTTGCCGCAGGATTAAAATTGGCGACAGCATTGCCGTTAATGGAGCATGCCTAACCGCCACAAGCGTGGGTCGAACAGATTTCACCGCCGAGGTCATGCCGGAAACGCGGAAGCGCACCACACTGGGCAAATTCGAAATCGGCGCGGCGGTTAACTTGGAATTTCCGGCGACCTTGGCCACGTTTTTATCCGGCCATTTGCTGCAGGGCCATATTGACGGCGTTGGCAGAGTGGTAAAGATCAGCCGCCAAGGCAATAGCCGGTTAATTCAATTTGCTTTACCAAAAACATTGGCCAACTACGTGGTAAAAAAGGGTTCCGTTGCGGTGAATGGCGTGTCGTTAACGGTAATCGCGGTTAAAAATAACCGCTTTAGCGTGGGAGTTATCCCCCATACTTGGCGGCATACTAGTTTTCGGGAGTTGAAAACTGGCGATTTGGTAAATTTGGAAACCGACGTTTTGGCTAAGTATTTAGAAAAATTAGTTGCAAAAAAACAGCATGCCAAATTCTAAAAAAATTCGCGTCGCGATAGTTAGCAGTACGTTTCGGCGCGAGGTTAGTGACAACTTGGAAAAGAATTGTCTTAAAACGTTTGCTAAAAATGGCGTGGCCAAAAGCCAGGTTAAAATTTATCGCGTTCCCGGCTCGCTGGAGATCCCGTTCGTTGTAAAAAAGCTGGCCAGGTCCAAAAAATTTGACGCGATTATTACTTTTGGCGCAATTGTAAAAGGCAAAACCTACCATTTCGAACAAATCGCCAATGAGTGCGTGCGAGGTTGCATGGACGCCTCTTGGCAATATGAGATACCGGTGATTTTTGAGGTTTGGGCCGTGTATGATTTGAAAGACGCGATCCAGCGCGCCACGAGAAAAACCGAGAATAAGGGTGTTGAGGCCGCGCTGACCGCTTTGGCAATGATTAAATTAATGCACGAGGTATGAGGCCGTTTTCTAGTATTCCGCAGGCTTTAGCCGACGTCCGGCGGGGTAGAATGCTGATAGTTGTCGATGAATCCGGACGCGAAGACGAGGCTGACTTTTTTTTGCCGGCGGAAATAGTCAAGCCCGCTGACGTAAACTTGATGATCAAGCAAGGCGGCGGGATTCTTTGCGTGGCCATAACTCAAAAGCAGCGTCGGCGTTTAGGATTGCCGTTAATGGTTCAGCCCCGCAATAATACCGAAAAGACCGGCGTGAATTTTACAGTGTCGGTTAACGCGGCAAAAAAAATCAGTAGTGGCGTATCGGCGTTTGACCGGACTAAAACCATTCGCGTGCTCGCAGATTTGAAATCTCAGCCCGCCGATTTGGTTCGTCCGGGACACGTGTTCGGATTGGTGGCCCACGCCGGCGGTTTGAAAAATCGGCCCGGCCATACCGAGGCCGCCGTTGCCTTGTCCGAGTTGGGCGGCTATTCTCCGGCCGGAGCGCTTTGCGAAATAATTGGCAAAAATGGCCGGATGGCTAAACTTCCCGAACTGCGGCGGTTGGCGGCAAAATTGAAAATTAGAATGATTACCATCCGGGATTTAGCAGGGTTTGTGGATACCGAATCATAATCACACTGAAAAATGCTCCAGCAAAAGCTGGAGCATTTTTCAGTGGCGGGACCGGCGGGGCTCGAACCCGTAACCTCCCGCGTGACAGGCGGGTGCTCTAACCAATTGAGCTACGGTCCCTTGATGCCAGAAAGAGGAATTGCACCTCTGACCTTGGGCTTACTCGGCCCGCATTAAACTTCTATTCAATACCGTAGGCTATTGGTGCCGGGAGAGGGATTTGCACCCCCGACCTAAGGCTTATGAGTCCTTCGCTCTAACTACCTGAGCTATCCCGGCCTCAAAAGATTACGGTATTGCTTATTTGATTATAAAAATTTAGTGCGGGCTGAATCCCACGCTCCCTGCCTGCCGGCAGGCAAATAACTAACTGGACTGAGCGACTCCGGCGAGTTTTTGTCAAAGGCTGTTATGAAAAAACCTGCACGGACAGCAGGAAAAGGCTGTCACGATGGGTTTTAATTGTCGCGTTGTCGCAACCATGGACCGGCCATTGTTCTCAATGGGGTCCCCAAAAATGCGTGTATTTTTGGGAAAGGGACGCCACTCTGAATGAAATACAATTTTGCCTAAGCAAAATATAATGAAGTGAGGAGTGGTCGGCCCGTGGTTGCGGGACCCGGACTCGAACCGGGAACCTCAAGGTTATGAGCCTTGCGAGCTGCCAATTGCTCTATCCCGCGATA
>JAGWQI010000094.1 GCA_028870105.1 Patescibacteria group bacterium | reverse complement strand
TTGGGAAATCGATTATTTTAAGCAAAAATTAGCCGGGCAGGAGCTAATATTTTTGGCGGATAAGCAGCTGCCCCCCCAAGATGCGGAAATTTTGTGTAATTTTGTGGGCTCGCCGGCTCGCGCGGATTTAATTGGCCAATTGCCCAAGCTCAAGCTCATTGCCACCCGTAGCACTGGGTTTGACCACATTGATTTAAAAATTTGCGCCCAGCGGGGAATAATGGTAAGCAATGTGCCGACTTACGGCGAAAACACAGTGGCGGAATTTACTTTTGCTTTGATCTTGGCGCTCTCGCGCAAGTTGTACCCGGCCATTAAGCAGGTGCGGGAGCAAGGGTTGTTTGCCACCGACAGGCTGGAGGGATTTGATTTGCAGGGGAAGACCTTGGGTATTGTCGGTACAGGCCACATTGGCGAGCACGTGGCGCGCATGGCCCGGGGGTTTAATATGAACATTGTGGCCTTTGACCCGCATCCCAAAGCGGAATTAACCCAGCAATACGGCGTTGAGTACGCGCCGCTTGAGGGACTGCTGCAAAAGGCCGATATTGTCAGCCTGCATGTGCCGTATATGCCGGCAACACACCATTTGCTTAACGCTTCCAATATTGGTCTATGCAAAAAAGGCGCGATTATCATTAACACGGCGCGCGGAGGACTGGTTGAGACCGCGGCTCTGGTGGCGGCGCTGAAATCCGGACAAATTGCCGGAGCCGGGCTGGACGTGCTGGAAGAAGAAGGCTTCGTGAAAGACGAGTTGGAGATGCTTACGGCCGGGCACCCGAATGAAGATCAGCTGAAAACCGCGCTGGCCGACCACGATTTGATGCAAATGGACAACGTTCTGGTGACGCCGCATACGGCGTTCAACACGCGTGAGGCTTTATTGCGCATTTTAGATACCACGGCGGCGAACATCCAAAATTTTATTGCCGGCAAACCGACCAATTTGGTGAAACTACAATTTGATTCTTAGATTTTAAACTTTTATGCCTAAGTCCAAAGCTCCGCCCGGCGGCAAGCATCCGCCTCACCGTTTAGCACGCCATCATTTAAATCATAACGTTACCAGCCCCATGGACCAAGTTAAAATCAAACGCGTCAAGCGCAATAAAAAGAAAACCACGACCAAAGAAAAAGTTTTGGCGGGTTTGGGCCTGGGCGCGTCCATGCTTGGCGGCGGTGTGGCCATGGGCAACGCTAAAACCAACCAAACGCAGTTCACGGCCACGCAGAAGCAGGATCAAACCAAGGGTTCGACCACGGCCGGCATTAAGGACAAGTTAAAAAAAATTTTTGGCGAAACTTTAGGCGTGCAAACGGCGCAAGCCGCGGAAATCGGCACGCAAGGAATCATGCCGGACGGTACTTGGGGCACGTGGATGGATGACGGCAGCGGCAATATTGTTTTAGTCTCCAATTCGCTGCTGACTAACGATCCACGCCAGCAGGGCGTGAATCCGACGCTGCTTAGTCCTAATCAATCTGCGACCGCGTCAGCAACCGCTTCGACCGCGAGCTCTTCGTCGTCTGGTTCCGGCAGTGAATCCGGGACCACGGGTACTTCGGCCACGGCTGGATACGGGTCGGCTTTGGCGGGATCGTATTCAGCAGGCTCAGGCTCTTCTTCGGCGGCAAGTTCCGAGCCGGCTTATACTCCGCCGGCACCATCAACGGAGACCCCGCCCGCCCCGGTTACCAGGAATACTGTTTCGCTGGGGGCGACTTTGGTGGGTACAGTGACGCCAGATATTAATAACGCCAATAAGGGTACCGTTACTATTAACGGCCAGACTTTAACAGTGGACGTCTTGCCCGACGGACGGATTTTTGATTCCACCGGCCAGGATGTTACTGCTCAGTTTGCCACGCGGGACGCGCAGTCCATTCGTGACGCCATTAACAATGCCGCGCCTAGCGGGTCCGGCCAAGCGTCGTCTACGTCCGAGGTTTCGCCACAGACGACTTTGCATAATGCATATGATCCGCTGGCGCCAGCTATTTCCGTCACGTCCGGTAGTTCAACCGCAGGCGTGGATGTTATCCCTACCCCTGAGTCGGCCAATCCGATTACCCCTACCGCGCCGCAGGAGGGTAATACCAAAATCGAGAATGGTTTTAACTACACTTATTACCAAGGCGCTTGGGTTTTAGACAACGGCCAAACGAAAACCGACAGCAACGGCTTCCAATACGGCAGTAATGGCGGCCAATGGATTCTACTCGACGGCCAAACGAAAACCGAAAGCGGTACAACTTACGTTTCTGCCGGCGGCCAATGGGTGGCGCAAACCGCTGCCGGAGCTACCGCCAGCGGATCCGAGCTTAACGCCAAATACGGCATTAGTTCTTTTGATCCAGGCACGACTTATGTTTTGGGTAACGATGGCCAATGGGTGGCGCAGGCGGCGCCGGCTCCCAGCGGCCCTTCCGCAGGCGTGGATGTTATCCCTACCCCTGAGTCGGCCAATCCGATTACCCCTACCGCGCCGCAGGAGGGTAATACCAAAATCGAGAATGGTTTTAACTACACTTATTACCAAGGCGCTTGGGTTTTAG
>JAGWQI010000026.1 GCA_028870105.1 Patescibacteria group bacterium | reverse complement strand
TAGGCGGCTTAAGGATTATCGGCGTGGCCGGCAGCTACGGCAAGACCACGATGAAGGAAGTGCTGCAAAAAGTGTTAAGTACTAAGTATAAAGTTTTAAGTACGCCGGAAAGTGTCAATACGCCGGTAGGGATTGCGCGGTTCGTCTTGAACAAAGTCGATGAACAATGCCAGGTTTTAATTTTGGAGTTGGGGGAGCATTACCGTGGCGATATTAAGGCGCTCTGCCAAATCGCGCCGCTGGATGTCAGCGTAATTACCGGCATTAATGAGGCGCACTTGGAACGGTTGGGGAGTTTGGATAACGTGGTGGCTACGATTTTTGAAGCGGCGGAGTTTGGGAAAAACGATGCCCTGGTGGTTTTGAATGCTGACGACAAATTAGTAGCGGCAAATTATAAAAAATTTATCAAACCTACGCAGCGGATGGAAAAATATCAAATTTCCGATATTCAGGACTCAAAATTCAGCGCGGCAGGGTTGGGCTGGACCGGCAAAGTTAACGGGGTGGAGGTAGAAATCAGGCTGCTGGGGGAATACGCGCTGGCCGATGCCAGCGCGGCCGTGACTGTTGGAAAGCATTTGGGTTTGAGCGATCAGGAAATTTGCATGGGGCTTTTGGCCGTGCGGCCGGTTGAGCATCGCCTGCAGCCGATGCCGTCTGCCGCTAACGTGCTGGTGATCGATGACAGCTATAACGGCAATCCGGCCGGCGCGGCCGAAGCCGTGAAAGTTTTGGAGCGGTTTTTGGGCCGTCGGAAAATTTACCTGACGCCCGGGTTGGTGGAGACGGGAACGGCCGCACCGGCCGTGCATCGCGAAATCGGCCGGCGGTTGGCAGGGGTGGCCGATGTGGTTATACTAATAAAGAACAGCGTGGCCGGGTACATAGAAGAGGGGATAAAACAGCAGGCAATAGGCAACAGGCCGCAAATTATTTGGTTTGCCGGTGCGCCTGCGGCGCATGAGGGTTTGAAAGATATCGTTAAATCCGGCGACGTGGTGCTGCTGCAGAACGATTGGGGAGACCAGTATTTGTGATTAAGTAAAATTGAACAGGATTAAATAAAAATAAATAAAAATATGGATCCAAAAGATTTGCAGAAGAGAACCAAAAATTTTGCGATTCGAATTGTAAAGTTGGTTCAACATTTGCAAAAAGATCCGATTGGCAAAATAATTGCTAATCAGCAATTGTTAAGATGCGGCACGGCGGTGGCCGCTAACTATAGGGCAGTTTGCCGATCTCAGTCAGTTAAGCACTTTATTTCAAAGCTTGCTATAGTTATAGAAGAGGCGGATGAAACACAATTTTGGTTAGAGATTTTGGTGGAAGCTGGTATTCTAAAGTTAACTTTAGTTCAGGATTTATTGCAGGAAGCCGGAGAACTCGTCGCGATAATGACAGCTTCCAAAAATTCAGCAATAAAAAACCAGAAGAAAAAGAATTTTACTTAATTTTACTTAATTTTACTTAATTTTACTTATTTTTAGTTAATTTTATTTAATATGAACATCGGCGTTTTTTTTGGCAGCGGCAGTCCGGAGCATGACATTTCTATTATTACCGGCGAATTGGTCATTGGCGGTTTGAAAAAATTAGGTTACCGGGTGACGCCGGTGTACATTACCAAAGCGGGGAAGTGGATGGTAGGCGAGGAACTCGGGAGTCTGAAAATGTTTACGGATCCAAATAAAAAAGTGGACCAGGAAAGCAAGTTTCAGGAATACTATTTAGATTTAGAGGAGTCGGCCGGCAAACTGGTGTTTAAGAAAAAAGGCGTTATGGGAAAATCCATAATTGTTGATTTGGTTTTCCCGGCGCTGCACGGCAGTTACGGCGAGGACGGCACTCTGCAGGGCCTGTTTGAGATGTTTGGCGTACCGTATGTGGGCTGCGACGTGCCGGCTTCAGCCTTAGCCATGGACAAGGCACTGACCAAAGTGGTCATGAAGGACGCCGGGGTTCCCACCACAAAATTTATCAGTTTTACCAAGGCGGATTGGCAGGCGGATAAATCTAAAATCAAAAATCAGGTAATTGGCCAATTATCTTTTCCGGTGTTCATCAAGCCCGTGCATCTGGGTTCAAGCATTGGCATTGCCAAAGTCAAGCCCGGCGACGACCAAGACTTGGAATTTCGTATTGAAGTCGCATTGCATTATGACAACAAGGTGCTGGTTGAAGAAGGCGTGCAAGAGGTGATGGACGTGACTTGCTGCGTCATTGGCAACGATGAGCTACAAACTTCGGCTTTGCAGGAGTCGGTGTTCAGCAACGATCTGTTTGATTTTAGTGATAAGTATTTAAATGAAGGCGGGGCGCAGTTAGGCAAGGCGCAAAGCGGTTTGGTGATTCCGGCACGGCTCGATGACCAGACTACGACGGCTATCCAAGAGGCGGCAAAAATTGTGTACCGCGCTTTGGGCTGCAGCGGCATTGCGCGCGTGGATTTTTTGTTTGATAAACAATCGCGGAAGTTTTACGCGAACGAGGTTAACCCTTTGCCGGGCACGTTGTATCATCACCTGTGGAAGAAGAGCGGGCTGGAGCTAGATCAGTTGCTGCAAAAACTAGTCCAGTTTGCCGAAGAAAAATATAAGCAAAAGCGGAGCGTGAATTTCACTTTTGAGTCCGACGTGCTTAAGCGCCTAAACTTGCAGAAGCTGGGCAAAAACAAGCTTGGTTAGTGTTTCATCCGCCGGGGGATGATAAATAACAGCAAAGCCGGTGGAACAGCTTTGCCACGTGGTGTGTTTGATAATAAACATTACAAATTTACAAAAGGAATCTACTACAAAAACCTACAAAATGCCAACGCGTAGTTTTGTGGGCTTTTGTAGATTCGTGGGTATTAGTAGTTTTGTAGAATGACTTTTAAATACGAAAATAAAAAATTGCGGCAAGGGTTTGCTTACGTGGCCGGCTGTGACGAAGTCGGGCGGGGGAGCTTGGCCGGACCGGTGGTGGCGGCAGCGGTGGTCATTTCAAGTAGTAAGTATAAAGTCGTAAGTAGTATGGGAGTTAAAGACAGCAAATTGTTGACGCCGAAGAAGCGAGAGGAGTTATCGTCAGCGATAAAAAAATGCACGGTGGCGTGGAGCATCGGCGAAGTTTCATCCGCGGAGGTTGATGAACTGAATATTCACCAAGCCTCTTTGTTGGCCATGAGGCGGTCGGTAGAAAACTTGGCGGGGCAATTGCCCGCGGCTGAAAATTTATTTTTATATATAGACGGCAAATTTATTATTCCACCTTTCGCCAAGGCTACGGATGGTAAGTTCAAGTTTCATCTGGAACAGGAAGCAGTGGTCGGCGGGGACAATAAAGTACTGTCCGTGGCCGCGGCATCGATCGTTGCCAAAGTTTACCGCGACGAGCTGATGCGGGAGTATGATGAACAATATCCGCTATATAATTTCGCGCAGCACAAAGGCTATGCAACGTTTCATCACCGGCAGATGGTGAGGCAGTACGGCTTAAGTGATATTCACCGCGTGAGTTTTTGCCGCCAGCTTGTGAATTAGATCTTGAGACATTTTGGGCAGATGAAACAAAAATTTGTTCAATAAAAAATCCCGCATCGCGGGATTTTTTATTGGCGGTGACGATGTCCCGAAATTAGAACCTAAACGGCAGTTTAGGCGACTAACAATCTGGACGCTTGACCCAATTATAAAGAAATTAAGAGGTATGTACAAAGAACATCCGGAGTGGTTCGAGGTACCAGGTCACAAACCGTTAAAAGTTCAGGACGAAATCGTTTATCCAATTAATTAAGGATTTTTAACCAGGTCTACCATTAACTGTATTGATTTTTTTATCTCCTCGTCAGAATAATTGTTGCTTTGCATGGTCTTGTTCTCGGGATGATGGCTTTTATTTCTTATAAACGTTGGAAGTGTGACATCTTCTTCATTTTTTGCCTGGCCACCGAATTCAGGAGTCCATTTTTTCTCTTTTGAAAGCTTGGTCTGTAAATAATTAATCTCAAAATCCGTCTGTTTGCTCCGTTTGTCCGCATCTATCTGATCAGTAGAACTGCCAATATATCTCTCATGGAGCGACCCATATAACTCATCATGGAATTCTATAGTTGGCATATCGTAAGCAAAATAATTAATTTCTCCCCAAGACGGGCTCCAGCCGGGGAAAAGACCCCACCCTTTATCTCTAGCATTTTCTATTTTAATCTTGTTATTTTCGTCTCTCGTAAACAGAAGGAGTGATGCATTTTGAGAAATAGCACCTTTAAATAAATATGGAGAATGCGTAGAAACAATGATCTGCTTGTTCTTAGATTCTTCAAGTAAGAAATCCAAGAGCTTATCTTGCGCCTTGGGATGGAGATGGAGCTCTGGTTCATCGATAAGATAAATGATGCTACCCTTTGAGGCACCAGCAATATTTTTCAACAATAGTAGAGTCAAAACTATTTCAACACCAGAACCTAAATCCCGAATGTTTATTTGAGATAGGCAATCGTCGTTACGGAGTGCGAAAAATGAATTAGAGAATGGGTGTAAAATATTTAAAAGCTCAATTTTTATTTTCTCAAATTCTTTTTTATCAAAGAATTCTTTAAGATCCTTGGCGGTTTTCTGGCCGAAACTCTTTTTTGCAATATCGTCGACATTTTTGAAGTATTCTCCAACTATACTTTGTAAAATTTTGGCCGAGTTCTCATCGTTTAAATTTTTAACAAAAGACCAATTTAAATCATCACAAATTTTTTCAAACGTTGTCTTGTAGTTTCCGACCGAAATTTGTCTTGTTCTATTTTTATCAAAGAAAAAAATGTTTAATTCATCATCATCGCCAATTTTTGCATTCCCAAATATTTTGTCTCTCCCGTCTACATTTTTTATATTCCCATCTTTATCAGTGGCAGTACTTCCATCTCCCTTTGCATATTGGTCATTAACGAGTCGAAAATGACTGCTGATTTGGAACGGCGAAGAAAGAAGTTTGCCGCGCTCTTTTGTATCCCTATTTTTCGCCGTAAATGTAATACCGCTCCCCTTAAATGACCATGAATTGAATTTATAGGCATCAATTGTGGATTCACAATTGAATTCGTCTGTTTCTGCTTCAATTATTATTTCATTTTTAAAATCACGAAAATCGTTAATACTCAGCTTATTCTCTGCTGAAAAATTGTTAAGGGTTAAATAGTTAATTGCCTCAAGAACAGTGGTCTTACCATTGCCGTTTTCGCCAATTAAAATATTAAGGCCACTTCCGCGATTACCGTTTGGCACGCTGAAATCGATCGGCTCATTTTCAAAGCATTTATAGTTCTGTATTTTTAATTTTTTGATGAAAATAGCCATACTACTCTAAATCACTTTTCCCAATATTGCACTTTGAGCAAAGCGTTTGCAGATTCTCCAAAACAGTTTCGCCGCCATTCGCCCATGCTTTTATGTGATCCACGTGTAAAATAATACTCGGATCGGTTGCGGGCGATCTCCCGCAATTTTTACATTTAAAACTGTCGCGTCTCATCACAATGAAGCGGAGTCGCCAGTTTATGCCACGCTTTGTTTTGTGGCGCGTAATCAATTCTATTTCAACATTTTTTATAGCTTCTTCAGATGAGGAGCGTTCTTCATTATTTACAAAAGCAACAAACGCTTCCAAAGTTTTACGCCATGTACCAAAACGATGCTCGTATGTTCCCACGCTATATTTAGAAAAAGGTTTTTGAATTTCTGCATACCGCGGTTGTCTGCCAAGTTTCACCCATATCTCGTCCAGATTTTCAAATAGATCCTCTTCGGGAAGATTCATTGGTGTTCTGGTTTTTTCTAGGCCAGCTTTCTCTAGCGCACTAAACCAATTCCCAAAACGACGTATAAAAGTTGTGCTATGAAATTTGCCCTTCTCGTCTTGTTCGTCGCGCGTTACAGAGTTTTTCCCCAAGTTTAAAGCAACTTGTTTCAAATCAGCTACAAGCTCTTCATCCGTAACACCTCTGTGGTATTCTTCAAGCTGGAATTTCATATAGTTCTAACTTGGACATCTGGCGGAGAGGGAGGGATTCGAACCCTCGAACCCCTTGCGGGGTTACCGGTTTTCGAGACCAGCGCACTAGACCACTATGCGACCTCTCCGTGGCGCTATTTATTATAGCCGAAAAAGCGGCTATAATACAATAGCTTTATGTTTTATTTTTACATTCTCCGGTGCAAAGATGGCACGCTGTATTGCGGCAGCACCAATAATTTAAAACAACGCGAGTTGCTCCACAACACGGGCCGAGGATCAAAGTACGTGCGCAGCCGGGGTGGCGGAAAGATAATATATAGTGAACGGTTCCGGAGTTTACCGAAAGCGCTGAAAAGGGAGGCGGAGGTAAAAACGTGGGTTCGCAGCCAAAAGCTAATGTTAATTAAATCCAAAACATAATGTTATGAATATTACCGCGGTTGTGGGCGTGACGGCGGCCGTGCTGACCACGTCGTGCTACGTGTTCCAGGTGGCTAAGTCCTGGAAAAGCAAGCACACCAAAGATTTATCCATGGGCATGTTTTTAACTTTGCTGGCCGGGACGGTGCTGTGGCTGGTTTATGGGATTATGCTCAACCAACCGCCGATTTATTTGGCCAACGGCACTACCGTGCTGCTGAGCTTGTCGCTGGTGTTTTTAAAATTTAAGTATGGCTAAACCAAAGATGCTTAACTTTGCCGCCATTTTCGATATGGACGGCGTGATTGTGCCGAACCATCGCTACCACCTGCGGTCTTGGCAGCAGATGCTGCGTCGGCATGGCGTGGACATGACGGTTCAGGAATTTAACGATCGCTATTTCGGCCGGGTCAGCCAGGAGTCATTGCGCTTGATTTTTGGCCGGAAGATAAACCAAAAGGTTCTGAAGCGGTACGCGCTGGAAAAGGAACAGATTTATAGGCAAATATACAGCCGAGCCGTTCGGCCCACGCCCGGCTTGGCAAAATTTTTGGGCGCGTTGCGCGCGGCGGGGGTAAAAATCGCTTTGGCCACTTCAGGTCCCAAGGAAAATATCCGATTTGTATTCCAAAGGACCGGGTTAAGAAATTTTTTTCGTGTGGTGTTAGACAGCAGTATGGTGAGCCACGGCAAACCGCACCCGGAAGTTTATTTAAAGGCGGCAAAAAAATTGGGCGCTGATCCCCGGCGCTGCGTGGTGTTTGAAGATTCTTTGCCTGGCGTAGAATCGGCCCGGCGCGCCGGCATGAGGGTGGTGGGCTTGGCCACGACGCTGGCAGCCAGAGAGCTGGGCGGGGCAGATTTAGTGGTAAAAGATTTTCGGCGCCTCGATCCGGAAAAAATTAACCGGCTATTATTGCGTAGAGGAAAGTGATATAATTGATTAGATAAAATTTAACGATTGCCACTGAGCGGCGATTAAACTACATTAGTCATGCAAAAGATTTATTATGGGGAGCAAACTAAAAAAGCCCTAAAAAATTTCCCTTTTGATGTTTATAAGGTGCACCGGGAATTTATTATCGCCTTAGTGCAGATTAAGAAAGCCGCCGCTGCGGGCAATTTTTTAGCCGGCAATATCTCCCGCGACGTAAAAGCCGCTATTACCAAAGCTTGCGACGAAATTTTGGCGGGGAAGCATAAGGAGCAGTTTTTATTGCCGGCTTTGCAGGGCGGCGCCGGCACTTCGACCAACATGAATGTGAATGAGGTAGTGGCCGCGCGGGCCACGGAAATCCTGCAGAGTCAGGGGAAAAAGACCGTGGTGCACCCCAACGACCACGTGAACCGCAGCATGTCCACCAACGATGCCAACCCCTCGGCTATTAAGATCGCCTCCATCGCCTTAACGCAAAATTTACAAAAAACGCTGCAATTTTTGGTGGTTGTTTTAGAGCAAAAAGCCAAAAGTTTTAAGGGCGTGCCAAAGCTGGCGCGCACGCATTTGCAGGATGCCATCCCGACCACCTTAGGTGCGGAGTTTCAAAGCTATGCCGATATTATCCGTTGGCACCAGGAAAAGATCAATCGGGTGGTTGTTTATTGCCAGGAGCTGAACTTAGGCGGCAGTGCCATTGGTAATTCGCTTAACGCCAGTCCAAAATATATTGCCGGGACATATAAGGAGTTAAACCGCATTACCGGGCAAAAGTTCCACCCGGCGAAAAATTTAATGTCACAGACTTCCAGCCAGACTGATTTTTTGGCTATCTCTCAGGCGGTAACCGCGCTGTGCCTGGATTGTTCTAAAATTGCCAGTGATTTGAGGTTAATGGCCAGCGGGCCGCGCGGCGGCCTGGGCGAAATCCAGTTGCAAGAATTGCAAAACGGTTCTTCCATAATGCCCGGCAAGGTCAACCCAATTCTGCCCGAAGCGGTTAACCAGTTGTATTATATGGTTTCGGGCAATAATCTGACCATTGAACACTCGGCGCATGGCGCGCAGTTGGAATTGGGAGTAATGTTCCCGATTATTGCCGACCGCTTGCTGCAGACGCTGAAGATTAGCAGCCAGGTGCTGGCTAAGTTCACAAAAGACGCGGTGGCCAGGATTAAGGCCAATAAAGCGCGCTGCCGGGAGCTGCTCGAACGGTCCACGGCTTATGCCACCATACTTACGCCAAAGCTTGGTTATGACGTGATGGCGCAGACGGTCAAGGAATCCGTTAGCAGCGGCAAGACCTTCCGTGAAGTTTTAGTGGGGAAAAAGCTGCTGACGAATAAAGAATTTGACGCCCTGACCAAGATTGGTAAATAAGTGGGCCTAATTGTTGCCGCACATGACCCTTACTTACATTGATTTGACCCAAACTTTTACCGCCGCGATGCCGGTATACCCGGGCGATCCGCCGGCTCAATTGACGGAAATTAGCAAAGGCGGCATAGTTGATCATTTGCTGAAGAGCGGTATGCACGTGGGCACGCACATGGACGCCCCGCGACACATGTTGCGCGGCGGGAAAAACCTGTCCGATTACGGGGTGGAAAAATTTTTTGGCAGGGGAGTATTAATCGATGCGCGCGGCAAGGATTCGGCTGGGCCGGAACTGCTTGGGCCAGTCGTCATCCAGCCGGGCGATATTGTTTTGGTAAATTTCGGTTGGGCAGACAAATTTGGTCGGGCAGAATATTTTGCCGGTCATCCCGTGTTGACTGAGGAGTTTGCCCGCAAATTGGCAGGGTCTGGTGCTTCTATAGTCGGTTTGGATACGCCGAGCCCCGACTATTCGCCGTACCTTGTGCATAAGTTGCTGCTGGGGCGCGATATTTTGATTATTGAAAATTTGGCGGAGTTGTCGAAATTGGGCAGTCAGGCATTTGAAGTTATGGCATTACCAGCTAAATTGCAGGCTGATGCCGCCTTTTGCCGCGTAGTGGCAAAAGTTTTTAGCAAATAAAAAAATAGTGTATAATGTAAAAGTCATTTAATTGAAATCTCATGCCAGATTTGCCAGATGATCCAAAGTTAGACCCAATCCCTGAAGCCACGCTGGGCACGGACGCGATTAAGCCCCGTCGCCGCGCCCCTAAGCCGTTAGTGGAGGGGATAAACGCGCCCGCGGCCGGCTCGTCGCCTTCGGCCGACGCTTTGTCGCCAATATTAAAGTCGACTGCGCCTCAGCCGGTCCAAACCCCGCCTCCGGCCCCGGCGGTGAACTTAACTGATTCGGAAAAAGCCCTGATCCGCGAAACTTTTCCGGCTGCCCCGGCCGCGCCCGCGGCGGTGGTGAAATTCGCGGATACCAACAAACAAGCGCCACTGCCAAAAATTTTACTGCCGGCCAAGAAAAGCAAAAAACCGGTTTGGACCACGCTTATAGTGTTGCTCATAATTTGCGCGGGTTTGGGCGCATACTTTTGGCATAAAAACAACCCGCGTATGACGTCGCTGTTGTCTTCGGCCGGGTTATTCCCCAAGCCTCCGCAAGTGGCTGTTTCCAACCAGCCGGACATTAACACCGTACCCGTGGCCAGCTCGTCGCCTGTCCCTTCGCCAGTGGCCACTGCCACGCCTCCGGTCTTGCCGCCTGTGCAACAGCTGCAGGTTACGGCCACGCCGACTGGATACCTGAATGTGCGCAATCAGCCTTCGCTCAGCGGAAAAATTATTTCCCGTGTCCATCCCGGCGAGGTCTATCAGTATTCGGACAAGCAGGGCGACTGGTACAATATTACCATCAGCAGCGGCACGGGCTGGGTTAACGCAAAGTACGTGCAGGTCGTCAAATAAGGGTATTTTTGATAAAATATATCCGTCCTCGGCCCAGGCTGAGGGCGGATTTTATATGACAAAACTTAGAATTTTAATTTTACATACCTCAGTGGGATTGGGCCATAAAGTCATTGCCCAGAATATTGCCGCGTCGCTGCCCCCGGAAATGTTTGAGGTTAAGTTGGCCGACGTTTATCAGATTCAGGACGGCAGACTAATCCGCACCGGCGCCAAGCTCCACCGTTTTATGAACGTCCAGGCCCCGTGGCTGTGGCGGTTTTTTTATAACAGCAGATTGTTTACTAACCTAAGTTTGCGTTTTCGGCTCAAGGTCGCGGCCAAAAATTACGGCCAGGTTTGGAATGTTGTCCAAGAGTTCCAGCCGGACATGATTATTGCTACCCAGACGTCGGCCTCGGCCGTAGTTGCGTTCTTAAAAGCCAACAGGCTATTTATGGGTCAGTTCGGCATCGCGTTCAGTGATTTTCATTTGCATCGCTATTGGTTGTACGAGCAGGCGGATTTTTACATTGCCAACGTCCAGGAACAAAAAGAACAAATGAAGGCTTTAGGGATTGGCTCGGAAAAAATTTTTGTTTGCGGTTTTAGCTCCCCGCCTGTGCCAGCGGTTGACCGCGCGCAAGTTATGGCCGGATTAAAAATCGGTTCAGAAAAAAAAGTGGTGTTAGTGGCCAATGGCTCGTTGGGCTATGGTTTGCACGCGCAGCTGCTTGACCAGCTGGCCAGCCGGCCGGATTGGCACCTCGTGGTGGTGTGCGGCAAAAACCAGGAGGCGTTTGAGATTCTGCGGCGGCAATTTTCAGGCCGCTTGAATGTTACGGTTTTGGGTTTTTACCAACCCATGAGTGAACTCTACGCGATAGCCGACATTTTTTTAACCAAGCCCGGCGGGTTGTCGGTAGTGGAAGCCTTGGCCTTTAATTTACCGATGATTATCACCGGTATTTTACCCGGCCAGGAGGAGTGGAATTTGCGTTTTTTGCTCAAGCAGCGGTTGGTGATGTCCGCGGCTAAAGATTTATTAGGGCAGGTGGCGGAGGAGTTCCGCACCGGACAATTTCAGCGACAGCTCACGCTCAATCCAGCGCGCCAAAGCCTGTTGGGTGCGCCTGCGGCCGGGAAGTTTATTACGGAGTTACTTCTTAGATAAAACCGCCAGACAGCGGCTCCCGGCAGGATGTTGCACAGCTAACCAGAGGTGTTTTACGGGGTTTGACGGATTAATCGGAATGTTTTATGATGCCTGTATAAATCTTCTAAAACAAAACCCTCTTATCAGCTAACTTTTGTATTATGGCAAAGAAAGAAAAAACTTCGTTTTTTGGAAAGATCATGGGGGGCAGTGTGACTGACGATGACGCGTACGTTCAACCGGTCGTTTCACAGCCGCAGCCGCAAATGGTAATAGAGGCGGAAGAGCTGTCGCCGGACGTGGATGATGAAAACCAGGTAGAGGAAGTGATTGTGGAAGAAGAGGTCGAGGAAACCCCAGCGCCTGCGCCAGTTGCCGCGCCCGCGGCTAAAAAAGAGGGTGGGGAGGAGTGGATGAGCGACTTTGAAGGCCAACTTAACATCGACATGTACCAGACGCGCGATAACATTATTATTAAGTCCACCATCGCCGGGGTTAAGCCTGAAGACATCGACATTACCGTAGCCAACGACATGGTGACGATTAAAGGCAGTCGCCGCAAGGAAGACAGCGTGCCGCAGGACGATTATTTTTATCAGGAATGTTATTGGGGGAATTTTTCCCGCAGCGTGATTGTGCCGGTAGATATTGACAGCGAGAACATCGAGGCTGATTTAAAAGACGGCATCCTGACCGTGATTATTCCTAAAGCCGCCAAAGCCAAGACCAAGAAAGTTAAGGTGAAAGGGTTATAGGCAACAGCGAATAGTGAATAGGTAGACCATTTAATCCCGCTCCGCAAGGAGCGGGGTTTTTGTATGGAAAAAAATCCGGTAACCATTCGCGCGGATGATTACCGGATAAGGCGGTCTGTGTGTTTTTATCCGTTTGTCGGCCAAGTGCACCTGATCTCGTCTCGCATCGCCGCGCGCATTTTGGTATCACATGCTGCCATGTCTATGCAAAATAGCGCGATTTGGTACGGTTCGGCTCTCCGGGCCAACACGGATTCGCCAAGTCTGGTCACACGGTAATATACCGCCTTACGGCCCAGTTCGTGGCGTTCCAATAGGCGCATTTGAATGAGCCGACTTAAATGGAACTTAACCCTGGCAGGACTGGCTCTTGAAAATTTCGCAGCTGTATTCACAAGTTCCGTTGAGCGCGTTCCCGTGCATGTAAAGCAGCACTTCAGAAGCGTTAACCGAATTGTTAATGCCTTGTTGTCGCTTTTAGAGAGCGAGGCATTGGCCTCGTCTGTTTCCTGATGGTTAGTCAGTGAATCGAAGTAGGCCCAAAAAGCCGAGACGCAACCCGCCACGCATGCCAGTCTTTCTGCGCTGTTCCTTTCCGCTTCAGCGCAGATCTTGTTTAAAATACTCTGAATCCTTGACCTTATTACCTGAAGCGCGCCCATGGCCGTAGTTGGGGGCAATATTAAGAATAGGTTAAACATCCAATGTTTGAGTTTTTCCAGCGCCTCGGCGAGCGCTATATCGTCGCGCCGTGAATATGCGTCCGTTACTCTGTCGACAACTTCGTTCATAGGTTTATATTCCTCCTTTGGTTCTCCAGTATAGCCCCGAAACTATTAAAATGATAAAATTTAATGACAAATTAATAAGGTATTAAATTTTTTACTAGTAAATATTGGATATTTATGATATTATTTTGTTGTCAGATAATTATGACAAAAAATGGAAGAAGAATTGCAAAAATTAGGACTTTCGGAATTTGAGGCCAGGGTCTATCTGGCGGCTTTGAGTTTGGGCCCAAGCACGCCCAGGCAGTTGGCGGACCTTACCAAAATCAAACGCCCGACAGTGTATATGGCTTTGGAACATTTGGTTAAGTTGGGGTTGGCTTACGAGATTAAGGGCCGGCGGCTGTTGTTTGCCATGGAAAAACCAGTTAAGTTGTCCAGATTGACCAAGCGCCTAAGACGGCGGGCGATTGACGCGGAACTGGTTTTAGAAAGTATTTTGCCTGGACTGGAGCGTTTGCCCAAGCAGCGTCATGGCGAACCGCGGGTGGAGTTTTATAATGGGATTGAAGGGCTAAAAAATGTGGCTTTGGAGATTGCTGCTTGCCCGGTTTCTTGGTATTTTTTCGGGTCGGGGGAAAAAATTTTAGAGAAACTTACCAAGTTAGATCGAAAAGATATCTTGGCAGAGTCTTGGGCTTTACGCGAGCGGGAAAGCCGGCCAAAAATTTATTTGATTACCGATACTGGTGTCTTGCGGCTGGGCAAGGACTGGCAAAAATTAAATACCCCATGGCGCGAGGTAAAAATTGTGCCAAAGCTTATCGAACAAGAGTCCGGGTTATTTGTTTGTCAGGATAAAATTGCAATAATGACTTTTCAGGAGCAGCCTTTTGCTGCAGTCGTCCAGAACCGCGAAACAGCGGAAATGGTGAGGCTGATGCTGCAGCTGATTTGGAAGAGTCTTGACTAGTCCGGCTGACAAAAAAATGGT